>JBILKC010000082.1:0-9608 GCA_044376885.1 Hylemonella sp.
TCACCTCCGGTAAATTTGTCTTCTCGGCCAGCGAAGCCTACTGGGTTGAAAACGGGAAAATCCTCTATCCGGTCAAAGGCGCCACACTGGTCGGCAGCGGCCCGGAGTGTCTGAAACGTGTGAGCATGATCGGCAACGACATGCAACTCGACAGTGGTGTGGGTACCTGTGGCAAGGAAGGTCAGAGCGTTCCTGTGGGCGTGGGTCAACCCACCTTGCGCATTGACGGCCTGACGGTGGGTGGGACAGCCTAAGTGCTGTTTTGTGGCGCTTGGCCATGACTATGCTACATTCCTTGCTATGAAATCAGTTCATTTTTACTTTAGTTACTTTTGGTTCTCAAGCGCCACCGGCGGTAGAGAGTTTTGAACGTAGCGACAAACGTACTGAATTCCCAAAAACCGCCGAGCACCGGCGGTTTTTTTTTGAACCCAATTTAACACTGCGCGACCCGACCGAAGAAAGACACCACATGACTGCCAAAACAACTGCCCCCAGTGCTGATGCCTGGTATTCGAACCCCGGTGAAAAGACCAGCCGCACCGACGACGAACGCATCAAGGACATCACTGTGTTACCTCCTCCCGAACACCTTATCCGATTTTTCCCTATCCGTGGCACACCGGTGGAGACCCTGATCTCCAATGCCCGGCGCAGTATTCACAACATCATGGCCGGAAAAGACGACCGACTCTTGGTCATCATTGGTCCGTGCTCCATTCATGACCCAGCGGCTGCGCTGGATTACGCCCGTCGCCTCCAGGCGCAGCGCCTCAAATATGCAGACACCCTGGACATCGTGATGCGTGTCTATTTTGAGAAGCCTCGCACCACCGTGGGCTGGAAAGGTTTGATCAATGACCCCTACCTGGACGAGAGTTTTCGCATAGACGAAGGCCTGCGTATAGCCCGCCAGTTGCTCATCGAGATCAATCGCCTCGGCTTGCCCGCTGGCAGCGAGTTTCTGGACGTGATTTCGCCTCAGTACATCGGCGACCTGATTTCCTGGGGCGCCATTGGCGCGCGCACGACCGAGAGCCAGGTTCACCGGGAGTTGGCCTCAGGCTTGTCTGCCCCGATAGGCTTTAAAAACGGCACTGACGGCAACATCAAAATTGCTACCGACGCCATCCAGGCGGCAGCGCGCGGGCACCATTTTTTGTCTGTTCACAAAAATGGCAAGGTGGCGATTGTCCAGACCAACGGCAATAAGGATTGCCACGTCATCCTGCGGGGTGGCAAAACCACCAACTACGATGCCGCCAGTGTTCAAGCGGCCTGCAAAGACTTGGCCGCTGCCAAGTTGCCCGCCACCCTGATGGTCGATTGCAGCCACGCCAACAGCAGCAAACAGCACGAGAAACAGCTGGAGGTGGCGCGCGACGTTGCCGCTCAGGTGGCCGCAGGGTCACGCAGTGTGTTTGGCTTGATGATCGAAAGCCACCTCAAAGACGGTGCGCAAAAGTTTACGCCCGGCAAAGACGATTCAAGCAAGCTGGAATATGGCAAAAGCATTACAGATGCCTGCTTGGGGTGGGACGACTCCCTGCAATGCCTAGACGTGTTGTCGGATGCAGTAAAGGCGAGACGGACACGCTGAGGGTTGATTGCTGTCTAGGGTCTTAGCGGGACAGGCGGCCTGGCTGTCCCGCTAAGACCCGGGTCCGCGGGCTGGATTCAAGCTAGCGCATCAATCAGTTTCTGATGTATGCCGCCAAAGCTGCCATTGCTCATGCAGACAATGTTGTCGCCGGGCCGGGCGGCTTGTATAACTTGATTGGCAAGCTCCTCAATGCTGCCACTCACCTTGGCTCGGCCTCCCATCGGTGCCAGTGCCTCGGCTGCATTCCAGTCCAGTCCGCCGCTGTGGCAAAACGCCAGGTTTGCTTCTTCCAGGCACCACGGCAACTGGTCTTTCATGGTACCGGTCTTCATGGTGTTGGAGCGCGGTTCGAATACTGCAAGAATGCGGGCGGCTTGACCAACTTGACGCCGCAGGCCGTCCAGGGTGGTGCGAATGGCCGTGGGGTGGTGGGCAAAGTCGTCATATACCGTGATCTCTAGGCCCGCAGCACCCACCTTGCCACGCAGCTCCATGCGGCGGCGAACATTTTGAAACGTACCCAAGGCTGCAGCAGCGACTTCAGGGGACACGCCCACGTGGTCCGCAGCTGCAATCGCGGCCAAAGCATTCAGCTGGTTGTGAACGCCTGTTAGTGCCCACTTCACATGTCCGGCGGGCTCGCCACGGTGAATCACGTCGAATGAATCGGGTTCTCCGCGGGCTGTGAAATCACTCACTGCAGCGCCAAAGCTGCGCACCTCGCTCCAGCAGCCGGCATGCAGCACCCGGGTCAGGCTTTCTTCCAGGCCATTGACAACAACCCGGCCTGAACCGTGTGGGCCTTGGCCGGGAACGGTTCTTACCAAGTGGTGAAATTGCCGTTCAATAGCCGCGAGATCATCAAATATATCCGCATGGTCGAACTCCAGGTTGTTCAGAACAGCGGTGCGTGGACGGTAATGAACAAACTTGCTGCGTTTGTCAAAAAAGGCGGTGTCGTATTCGTCAGCCTCAATCACGAAGCACTTTTGCTGCCCCAGACGGGCGGACACCCCAAAGTTCAGAGGCACCCCGCCCACCAGAAAGCCGGGTGCCAAGCCAGCCGAGTCGAGAATCCAGGCCAGCATCGAGGTGGTCGTGGTTTTGCCATGTGTCCCGGCTACTGCCAGCACATGGCGGCCTTGCAACACGTGATCAGACAGCCACTGAGGTCCACTGGTATAGGGCAAACCTGAGTCCAGAATGGCTTCCATCAGCGGGAATTTCGGGGTTCCGTCGGGCAAGTGCTTGCGACTCACTACATTACCGACAACAAAACAGTCGGGTTTGAATTCCAGCTGGTCCGCGCCGAAGCCCTCAGTCAGGTCAATTCCCAGTGAACGCAACTGATCGCTCATGGGCGGGTATACCCCGGCGTCACAGCCGGTCACGGTGTGACCGGCTTCACGCGCCAAAGCAGCCAGGCCGCCCATGAAAGTTCCGCAGATACCCAGGATATGAATGTGCATCTCCCGATTTTAGGTCGGCCTAACCCTATAAAACTTTGCGAAGTCCAGACCTATCCGCATGCACAATCAAGACCATGAGAACCGAGCTTTCAGAAATTGCACATACCGCTGCCCGTTTGGTGGTTGAGGAAGGTCTCGAGTACGGCGCAGCCAAGCACCAGGCCATCAAACAGCTGGGCTTGCCAAACCGAACGGCTTTGCCTACGAATGAGGAGCTGGAAGAGGCTGTTGCCGAGTACATCGCGCTTTTTTGTGCAGAGTCACAACCAGTCGAATTGCTCGCCTTGCGCCAATTGGCCTTAGTCTGGATGACGCGTCTAGCTCCTTTTCGCCCCTATCTGGGTGGGGCAGTTTGGCATGGCACCGCGACGCGGCACTCGGACATCTTTATCCAGTTGTTTTGTGATGACGAAAAATCAGCCGAAATTGCCCTGATTGATCAAGGGGTCCGCTATCAGCCGGGTACGCTCAAAGGGCTTCACGGAAAGACGGTTCCAGTGTTGAGCATCCAGAGCAGATGCGAGGCTTTAAATGAGATGATTGGTATTCACCTGACGGTTTATGACCTTGATGATGTTCGTGGCGCGCTGCTTGCAGATTCGAAAAAGAGGCCTCCCCGAGGGGATTTGGCGGCGGTTCGTCGCCTATTGCATGATTCTCCATGAATGAAGAACTCCCTCCGAGTGCGCACGATGCTGCCAAGGTTGCAGACGCAAGGCGCCGACGCTGGCTCTTTGGTTCTGCTTCGGCAGCGGCAGGTCTAGCCGGAACCGCATTGGGTTTCTGGCGCTTGACTGCGCAGGATGCCTTGCCGCAGGCCGTAGCAGCCTTTTGGCAATTGCAGCTAGAGACGCCCTCCGGTGAGATGCTGTCCATGGCCCGATTCAAGGGAGCCCCCTTGTTGGTGAATTTTTGGGCTACCTGGTGCCCGCCGTGCATCGAGGAGTTGCCTTTATTGGACGCCTTTTTCCGTGAAAATTTGTCAAATGGTTGGCAAGTGGTGGGAATTGCAGTGGACAAGCCGGCCGCTGTGCGTGAGTTTTTGGCACGTCAACCCTTGTCATTTCCTTCGGTCATGGCCGGATTTGCGGGTTCTGAACTCAGCAAATCACTGGGTAATATCAGCGGTGGCCTTCCCTTTACCGTCACAATGGGGCGCGATGGAAATGTGACGAACCGAAAACTCGGTAAAGTTTCAGTCACGGATTTAAGCAGCTGGCGTGAGTTAAAGTAGAGTCAGAGCTTGGCTTGTTGGGCCAACAGCAACCCTCCATAATGGATAATTGCCGCTGAATGGTTTAAGTTAAGCACAATTAATTGATTTTGAATTAAATTCAAGACAAATGAAAAGATTGGAATATTTATGGACCTGAGAAAGCTCAAAACCTTGATAGACCTGGTGTCGGATTCCAACGTCACCGAATTGGAGATTACCGAGGCCGAAGGCAAGGTTCGGATCGTCAAGGGTGGCGGTGTGGTTATGCATACCCAGGCAGTTCAGATGTCACCCATGCCCCAACAGTCGTCCGTGGCGGCCAGCCTGCCCGTTGCAGCGCTGCAGTCCGAGGTGATTGCACCTGTCAGTCATGTGGTGAAGTCACCAATGGTGGGCAGTTTCTATCGCTCGGCATCGCCGGGAGCCAAGTCGTTTGTTGAAGTCGGCTCGGTGGTCAAGGAGGGCGAAACCCTGTGCATTATCGAAGCCATGAAGATTCTCAATGAAATTGAATCTGACAAGGCCGGTACGGTCACCAAAATTCTGTGCGAGAACGGTCAACCCGTGGAGTACGGACAGGCCTTGTTTGAGATTGAATAAACCGGACCGCTGAAAAAGCCCATGTTTAAAAAAATTCTGGTTGCCAATCGAGGCGAGATCGCACTTCGAATCCAGCGCGCCTGCCGCGAGCTGGGTGTCAAAGCGGTGATGGTCTATTCAGAGGCAGACCGAGAGGCCAAATACGTCAAGCTGGCTGAAGAAGCCGTGTGCATCGGGCCAGCACCCTCTGCCCAGAGCTACCTCAATATGCCGGCCATTATTTCTGCTGCGGAAGTGACTGATGCAGAGGCCATACACCCTGGCTACGGTTTTCTCAGCGAAAACGCAAGTTTTGCGGAGCGGGTGGAGCAAAGCGGTTTTCAGTTCATCGGGCCAACGCCGGAGTCCATCCGGATCATGGGCGACAAGGTGTCGGCCAAGCAAGCCATGATCAAGGCTGGTGTGCCTTGTGTGCCCGGCTCGGAAGGTGAGCTGCCGGAAGATGCGGCCACGGTGCGACGCATTGCCAAGTCTGTGGGTTACCCGGTGATCATCAAGGCGGCTGGCGGTGGCGGAGGCCGCGGCATGCGGGTGGTTCATACCGAAGCGGCGCTCATCAATGCAGTTCAGATGACCAAGGCAGAAGCGCTGGCAGCCTTTGGTAATGCATCGGTCTACATGGAAAAGTTTCTGCAGAACCCACGCCATATTGAAATTCAGATTTTGGCCGACAAGCATAAAAATGCGGTCTATCTTGGCGAGCGTGATTGTTCCATGCAGCGCAGGCACCAGAAAGTTATCGAAGAAGCACCAGCGCCAGGTATTCCCCGAAAGTTGATCGAACGGGTTGGCGAGCGTTGTGTAGCCGCCTGCAAAAAAATCGGCTACCGTGGTGCCGGAACTTTTGAGTTTTTGTATGAGGATGGCGAGTTTTACTTTATTGAAATGAACACCCGGGTCCAGGTGGAGCATCCCGTCACAGAGCTCATTACCGGTGTGGACATCGTCAAGACGCAAATCATGGTGGCGGCCGGTGAGAGGCTGCCGTTCTCCCAGCGTCAGATCGTGATTCGTGGCCACGCCATTGAGTGCCGCATGAACGCCGAAGATCCCTATAACTTCACGCCATCACCAGGGCGTATCACGATGTGGCACGCCCCCGGAGGGCCGGGCGTGCGGGTGGACTCCCATGTCTACACCAACTACTTTGTCCCGCCCAATTACGACTCGATGATCGGCAAGATCATTGTCCACGGGGACACGCGTGATCAGGCGCTGGCCCGCATGCGAACCGCCCTGTCCGAAACCGTGGTTGAAGGTATCAATACCAACATTCCCTTGCACCGGGAGTTGATGGTCGATGCCAAGTTCATGACGGGTGGAACCAACATCCACTACCTTGAAGAATGGTTGGACCATCGCAAGCGCTGAGCGTGGCTGGTATGTTTGAGCTCAGTATTTTGTGTCCACAAGAGCAGGTCGAAGACCTGAGTGACGCGTTGCAAGCCATGGACGCTTTGAGTGTCAGTGTGGAGGATGCTGATGCCCTGGGACCCCATGAGAAGCCACTCTTTGGTGAACCTGGAATGCCTCCCCCTGAAGCGGGTTGGCAACGTTCCAGGGTTCTAGCCCTTTATTCCAGTGAACAGTTAGCTACTGAATCTGTAGCGATATTGAAGTTTCAGGATTTTTTCTCGCACTGCACCCTGTTGGCGGTTGAACCGGTTGCTGATCAGGATTGGGTGCGATTGACCCAGTCCCAATTTGCGCCAGTCGAAATCACGCCTGATTTCTGGATTGTGCCGACCTGGCACCAGCCCCCAGCTGCCGCGCGCATAATCATACGTCTTGATCCCGGTTTGGCTTTTGGTACGGGCACACACCCCACCACACGTATGTGTTTGCGCTGGATTGCAAACCATCCGAATACCCCCGAGGACCGCGTGCTGGACTACGGTTGCGGTTCAGGCATTTTGGCGATTGCTGCAGCCAAATATGGCGCAATGCAGGTCGATGCATTTGACATCGATGAGGCGGCTGTCAACGCCACCGTGCTCAATGCGCGGGCCAACCAGGTTGTTGTGAACGCTGGTTTGCCTGATCGGGTTTCTGGCGCCTACCAAACCGTGCTGGCCAATATTTTGGCAACTCCCTTGAAGGTGCTGGCGCCCCTGTTGTGGGAGCGCGTCGCGACAGGCGGGACGCTGATTCTGGCCGGCATTCTGAATAGACAGGTTGAAGAGATCAAAGGCGCCTATGCGCCTTATTGTGTGTTGAAGGAGTCAGACGCCGAGGACGGCTGGTCGCTGATGACGGCCACGCGCTAGCAACCTGACTAACGAGTGCCATGACCTTGTCAGAGCAGAAAAAGTGCTTGGCCAAGGCAAAAGCCAAATGAATGGGGACTCTACAATGACACATTCATGAGCCTGATTACACGTTGTCCCGACTGCAAGACCATGTTCAGGGTCGTACCTGACCAGTTGCGCATTTCCGAAGGCTGGGTGCGTTGCGGTCAGTGTGAGTCTGTTTTTGATGCTTCTTTGAATCTGCAGGATAAACCCGCTTCCCCTGTTGAGACGCGTGACTTCCGTGTTGATTTGCCGCCTTACAGTTCACTTCACAGCGGGGAATTGGCGCCAGACGTGCAGGACACCAATTTACAACCAAGGCAAACCGAATCCCTGCCAGAGTCGACGTTTTTAACGCAAATCCCGACTGAACCCGACAGGCAAGACTGGACGCGCGTTTATGATGAACAAGTTCAATCTGCCGCACAAGTGAAGATCGAGTCTGCAGAATCGGCTGCAGGGATTGATCCAGATGAGATCAGGCCCACTCCTCCGCCTTCAACGGACAAGGGCCTGCCCGAGCGCTTTTCTTTTATCCGTGAGCCGCAAGCCAAGGCCTCTGCCTGGAACAGCACTGGGGTACGCGCCAGCCTGATGACGCTGACGTTGCTTCTTGTATGCACACTGCTGCTCCAACTGGTGCTTCATGAACGTAACCGAATTGCTGCAATTCAGCCGGTTTTACAGCCAGCATTGCAGTCTTTGTGTGGTTTCCTGGGTTGCAAGGTGACCCCGTTGAGGCAGATCGAATCGATTTCGATTGAGAGTTCGTCACTCAACAAGATCAAGGGCGATGTCTATCGCCTGAATCTGACGCTGAAAAACACGTCTGAGATTGATCTGGCCGCACCTTCCATTGAACTGTCTCTCACCGATCTGCAGGATCAGCCGCTTTTGCGTCGGGTCTTCCATCCCTCTGAGTTAGTGGATATGCCCCCCGTCTTGCGTGCGGGTTCAGATATCAGTGCTTCCCTGCCACTTGGCATCAAACCCACAGGTGAATTAGACCGAATTGCCGGCTACCGTGTGCTCGCTTTTTACCCCTAACCTTTTATTCATTTATCTATGTCTGCCCTGATCTGTGGTTCGCTGGCCTTTGACACCATCATGAATTTTGAGGGTCGTTTTTCAGAGCAAATTCTGCCCGATCAACTTCACATCCTCAACGTATCGTTCCTGGTCCCGACCTTGAGACGTGATTTTGGCGGTTGTGCCGGCAATATCGCTTATGCCCTCAAATTACTGGGTGGTGATCCTTTGCCCATGGCGACGGTGGGCAATGATGGCTCCGCTTATGTGCAGCGAATGCAGGACATGGGGATCAACACGGACTATGTGCGCACGGTAGATGACACGTACACGGCGCAAGCACTCATCATGACCGACTTGGACAATAACCAGATTACCGCTTTTCATCCTGGCGCCATGATGCACGCCCACAAGAACCAGATACAAACTCAGGCAGATATTCGTCTGGGCATCATCTCGCCGGATGGCCGTGATGCCATGCTTGAACATGCAGATCAATTCAAGACCGCCGGGATTCCTTTTGTGTTCGATCCTGGTCAGGGATTGCCCATGTTCGATGGTTCTGAGCTGGCCCGTTTTATCGATCAAGCCAGTTGGGTCACTGTGAACGACTATGAGGGAAAGATGCTGTGTGATCGTACCGGCATGAGTTGTGCCGACATATCCCGTCAGGTTCAAGGTTTGGTGGTGACCCTTGGTGCCAAGGGCTGTGAGGTCTGGGTTGGTGGCGAGAAAACCCTTGTTGAACCCGTCAAGGCGGTCTCTGTTATCGATCCAACCGGCTGCGGCGATGCATTTCGCGGCGCATTGCTGTATGGCCTGGAGCAGGGCTGGGATCTCGCGCGTTGTGCCCAACTGGGTAATCGTTTGGGCTCACTCAAAATTGCCCAACGAGGTCCCCAGAATTACAGCTTGGACAAACAAGCCGTCGGCTTATAAATCCGGGACTCAAAAGAAAAAGTCCGATGTCTTGCGACACCGGACTTGAGACAAAGCAGCTTTTTTAAGGCTTGCTGGCCGTTGGAAACGGCCAAGCTGCCTGCGGGTTCAGAGTTGTCTGAGCAGCAGGAGCCGGGGCTACTTTGGCAGCGGGTGCTTTCGCGGCTTTCTTCGCAGCCGGCTTCTTGGCTGCTTTCTTGGCTGCTGGCTTTTTGGCAGCAGGTTTTTTTACCGCTACTTTTTTAGCCGGAGCTTTCTTAACTGCTGCTTTTTTAGCCGGAGCTTTTTTCGCTACGACTTTTTTGGCAGGAGCTTTCTTCGCTACGACTTTTTTAGCCGGAGCTTTCTTCGCTACTGCTTTTTTGGCAGGAGCTTTTTTCGCTACGACTTTTTTAGCCGGAGCTTTCTTCGCGGGAGCGGCCTTCTTAGCGGCCGGTTTTTTTGCAGTTGCCATCATTTTC
>JBILKC010000083.1:0-9607 GCA_044376885.1 Hylemonella sp.
CGTGCGTGCGCGTTTCCCGCATGTGCGTGAACCCAAGCAACAGGATATTTGTTACGCCACGCAAAACCGGCAAGACGCCGTCAAGGTCATGAGCCCGCAGGTTGACATCGTCATCGTGGTGGGCAGCCCCACCAGTTCCAACAGCAACCGCCTGCGTGAGGTGGCGCAGAAGCTGGGGACCGAAAGTTATATGGTTGACAGCGCTGAAGAATTGCAAACCAGCTGGTTTGTAGGCAAAACCCGTGTGGGCCTGACTGCCGGGGCCTCCGCCCCTGAGATTCTGGTACGTCAGGTCATGGAGCGCATCAAGGCGCTGGGTGCCGTTTCGGTGCGCAAGATGGACGGCATCGAAGAAACCGTGAAGTTCCCGCTGCCCAAGGGCTTGAAGCTGGATGCATAAAATCTGACCATGCTAGACATTACCCTGCTCCGCAAAGACCTCGACTCGGTCATCCGCCGCCTGCAAACGCGTAAAAATCCGCAGGCCTTCCTCAATGTCGAGGCCTTCACCACCCTGGAGACTGAACGCAAGACCCTGCAGACCCGTACCGAGGCGCTGCAGGCCCAACGCAACAGCCTGAGCAAGCAGATTGGCGTGCTCAAGGGCAAGGGCGAGCATGCACAAGCCGATGCCGCCATGACCGAGGTCAACGCCCTCAAGGCCGAACTGGAAAGCTCAGCCACCCGGCTCGACCAACTGCAGCTTGAATTGCAAACCCTGTTGTTGGCCGTGCCCAACCTGCCGCATGAGAGCGTGCCTGTGGGCGCTGATGAGCATGGCAACCTGGTCGCCCGCACCTGGGGCACGCCCAGAACCTTCGACTTTGAAGTCAAAGACCATGTGGACCTGGGTCATCCCCTGGGGCTGGACTTTGAGATGGGTGTCAAGCTCACCGGCGCACGTTTTACGGTGATGAAAGGGCCCATTGCCCGTCTGCACCGCGCCTTGAGCCAGTTCATGCTTGATGTGCAAACCACCGAGCACGGCTACACCGAGTGCTACACCCCCTACATCGTCAACGCCGACAGCCTGCGCGGTACCGGGCAGTTGCCCAAGTTTGAAGGGGATCTGTTTGCCGCCAAAAAGGGCGGTCAGGACGGCGAGGTAGACGACAACGCCGCGCTCTACCTCATCCCCACCAGCGAAGTACCCTTGACCAACTTTGTGCGCGACGTGGTGTCTGCGCAGAGCGACCTGCCCATCAAGCTTACTGCCCACACGCCCTGCTTTCGCTCCGAAGCGGGCAGTGCCGGGCGTGACACCCGCGGCATGATTCGCCAGCACCAGTTCGACAAGGTAGAGATGGTGCAGATCGTGCATCCCGACCAGAGCTACGAAGCGCTGGAGGAGATGACGAGCCACGCCGAGGCGATTTTGCAAAAGCTTGGCCTGCCTTACCGCGTGATGAGCCTCTGCACCGGCGATATGGGTTTTGGTGCTGCCAAAACCTATGACCTGGAAGTCTGGCTGCCCGCCCAAAACACATTCCGCGAGATCAGCTCAGTCTCCAACTGCGAAGCCTTTCAGGCGCGCCGCCTGCAGGCCCGCTTTAAAAACGCCCAAGGTAAAAACGAACTGGTGCACACCCTCAACGGCTCCGGCCTGGCTGTGGGTCGTACGCTGGTGGCCGTGCTTGAGAACTACCAGCAGGCCGACGGCAGCGTGATCATCCCTCCGGTGTTGCAACCCTATATGGGCGGGCTTACCAAGCTGGTGCCTTCTCTGCCGACAAACCCGGCGCCAAAACAGGCTTGATCAACAGGTGCCGGTTTTTAGGCGGCTTTTAGCAAGGCCTGGAGCGGCTTAGGCCCGTGCATCACCCCAGCGCAGCAGGGTAGAGTCGTCATCGCGGTAGAGCGTATCGCCATGACGGTCTACGCAATAAAAGCGCGAAACGATCATTTCGTGAAAATGCTGGTCGGCTGCAATACGCGTGTAGTCAAACAGAACACTGCGGGTCACGCGAGCACCCTTGCGGATTACGCTGCCATGGCCAATCCAGCATGGGCCGGTAATCACCACGCCCGCTTCAATGCTGACGCTGCTGCCGATGTAGACCGGCCCCTCAATCTTGACCTGGTCCCACGGGATGGAGACATTGATGCCGGTCCAGATGCCGGGGCGGACCTGCTTGCCGGGCATCTTCATCTCGGCCACTTCACCGCGCAGCACGCGCTGCAAGACAGACCAGTAATCACTGACGCGGCCGATATCAACCCAGTTAAAGGGAATGTTCTGCACATAAAACGGCAGTTTCTCGGCCACAAGCTGGGGGAACAGATCGGCACCGATGTCATAAATCTTGGCTGGAGGTATCTTGTTGAGCACCTCGGGCTCAAAGATGTAGATGCCGGTGCTCGCCAGGGTTGACTTGGCTTCTTCCGGACGGGGCTTTTCCTGGAAGGACTGAATATGCCCATCGGCATCGGCCACCACCATGCCATAGGACTGCACCTCGGAACGGGGCACGTTCATCGCCACCACCGTGGCCAAGGCACCCTTGGCCTTGTGTTCTGCCAACGCAGCGGTGATGTCCAGATCGACTAGCGCGTCGCCACACAGCACCAGGATGGTTTCGTCAAAGAAACCAGAAAAATCCTGAATGCGGCGCATGCCACCGGCTGAACCCATGGGGCGCGGCACGACATCGCCTTGCTCGCGCACGCCCTCAAAGGAGTAAGCAATCTCCACCCCCCAGCGGTGGCCGTCGCCAAAATACTCCTCGATACGCTGGTGGTGGTAAGCCACGTTGACCATGATTTCGGTAATGCCATGGCGCGCCAGATGCTCAATGAGGTACTCCATCACCGGCTTGCCCAGAATCGGCACCATGGGCTTGGGCAAATCCCGCGTGAGGGGGCGTACCCGGGTGCCTTGCCCGGCGGCCAAAATCATTCCTTTTGCCATGCTTGAGTCCCTTGTATGTCATTCAAATTTGCATTTGAATGTTTGCGTTTGAATATAACAACAAATGGTTTCAGCTTGATGTTTAATCCGCTTCATTCCGTATTCATCAGCAATGACGCGCCAGTACAAACGGCTGCGGGAATAGTGAACCTCCAACAACTCAGGGTTTTTCCGGGGATTATTTGCACCTGAGACTTGTATCTGCAAAATAACGAGAACCATATTGCCGGAGTAAACAATGCCAAGAGCAAAGAAAACATGGGGTGAGAAGATGGAAGCAAAGCCGCCCCATCATGTCATCCTCGAGAAGGATTTCGCGGGTATCCCCAAAGGGTCAAAGCTCCACATCTCAAGCCCAATTGAGGTTGCGCAAGCGCTGAAAAACATTCCGCCAGGTTCCACGATGTCCATCCAGGCGTTCAGACGAATGCTGGCAGAGAAAAACAGCTGCGATGCAACATGCCCGGTATCCACGTCCCTATTCCTCAGGATCGTGGCGGAGCACACCTGGGAGGAACACTGCCGGACCGGCAGCACTCACGATCTGGCTCCTTTTTGGCGGGTTGTCGAATCAAGCTCACCCATGGCCAAGAAACTGGGTTTTGATTCAGCCTGGATTGACTTGCAGAGGGAACTTGAAGCCTGATTGCTGGCCTCTTAGGCGCATAGACGCGCAGAAAATTGTTTTAACGCCGAACCTTCAACAAGTCAGCAAGAATCGGATTGAATGAACGACGCTAGGTCTTTAACATGCCAGTATTCCAAACACAGAGACTGTCATGAACAAAGCCAGCGATAACCGCCCTCTGCGCTTATCTTTCGTTTGCAGCGCTATGATTTTGATGCCCAGGAAGAACCCGCATGCAAGCTGATTCCTCTGTTGGTCAGTCACGGCACTATGACCTTGTTGCACGTGCCATCGCGTTTATTAGAGCCACTGCCAAAGACCAACCCACGCTGGAGCAAATTGCAGATGCCGTGCATGTCAGCCCATTTCATCTGCAAAGGCTGTTTGCACAATGGGCCGGGATATCACCCAAGCGCTTCCTGCAATATTTGACCAAAGAGGATGTCAAAAAACGGTTGCTGAGTTCATCTGATACGTTGGGCGTGACGCAAGACTCCGGCTTAAGCAGCACCAGCCGCCTGCATGACTTGATGGTGACATGTGAGGCGATGACGCCTGGTGAGATCAAGGCTGGCGGCATCGGTTTGGATATTCATTATGGATTTGCCAGCTCACCTTTTGGAGAGGTGATGGTTGGCTGGACATCACGGGGAATTTGTCATTTCGCGTTTGCCGTGTCCCACCACGAGGCGATGCGTCAAGCGTTGCTTAACGATTGGCCAAACGCAAGATTCCTTCAAGACGATTCTCATGCCCAGAATCTCCTTCGTGATGTTTTTCCTGACACGCCTACCCGTGGCAAAGTGCATCTTGTGTTGCGCGGCACCAATTTCCAGATCAAGGTGTGGGAGGCATTGATACACACTGATTTCGGGCAGGTAATCTCTTATCAGCGATTGGCCGAACGTGCAGGAAACCCGCGAGCACAACGGGCCGTGGGCACGGCATTGGCAGCAAACCATATCGGATTTCTCATCCCCTGCCATAGGGTGATTCTTGAAACTGGCGAGACCGGTAACTATCGGTGGGGAACTGAGCGCAAGCAGGCCATGCTTGCATGGGAGGCAGCCAAAGCCATGCAATGACCGACTACTTGCGCTTCAAGACTATCCTCTCACAACAGTTCTGTAGAACTGTTGTGTCTCAGCTCACTTACTTGATTTGATAGACCGCCACCGACCCGGACACTTCATGACCGACCACCAGCAAAGCAATGCCGGTAGGGCTTTGCGCAGCAGGTATAAATTTCATGCCTTCGGGAGAAATGTCCCCATCCGAAAGATTTGTTGTGTTACGCAGGTATTGAACCAGCTTCGGCTTGGTGGGGTCGGTAATTTTGTACATCATCACTGCACTGGCCCGCTCGAGCGCCACAAAAGCATAGGTCTCAGCGCCAACTTGACCCACAACCACCGATTCAGGTTCTGGTCCTTTGTTGTCAAGCCTTCCGAGTAATTGGTCTGCTTTGAGTAAAGCCAAAGCATTGCTTGAGTCATCGCTTGCATTGTTGTAAGTCGCACGTTCAATGTCTTCACCAGAGTCATAAACCTGAGTGCCAGTGCTCGCATCCCAAATTGAAAACGATCGTCCACCAAGAACATACACACGATCGTAGTCACCGTCTCCATCCGTATCGCCGTAGTTACCACCCGCATGTTTGGTCAGCAAGGTCAGACGTCCCAATTCCTGGTCTGTTTTGATGGCGTTAACAACATCGGCGGGAAATGCCGTAGGGTCTAGGTTGGCGACGATGCTGCTGAAACGACCTATGTCTGTAAGGCGAGCTGTGTCTGGAAGTGTGCCTTTCAGGAAATCGTCTCGATCGTCACCTTCATTTGCGGTCAGAAAATAAGTCTTGCCATTCACTGTGTAGGTCGCAATGCCGTCAGGAAGATAAACCCCATACAGGTTGGCGTAGTTTTTGAGGGTGGCTGAAACGCTTGGATTGCCGTAAACCGAAGAGGTGGTGCCTGCATAGCGATCAGATGCTGCAATTTTGTATTTGCTACCGTAATCTTTAAAGCCCAGCGCAAAAATTTTATTTATTTTCGCTGTCACCAAGTCCACCTCTGCGACCGCATTGTTTTCTTGAAGCGTGATGTACGCGGTTTTACTGTCAGCCGAAATGGCCACATATTCAGGTTCCAGATCTTGGGCCACACTGGCGCCAGGTCGCCCTATGCGCACGGTTGATGGCAGCTCGCTGGCGCGACTACCGCCCATATTGAAGTCAGTGAAGCTCAGTTGTACCGCTGTATCAGCTGGCACGCCATTGTTGATATTGACGATAGAGATGGATCCTTCAGGGTCTATGCCATCCGCCATAAATGTGGCGCTCAACTCACCTTCATTGGCGACCACCAAGTACTTGCCATCGGGTGAGAAGGCGACGCCATCCGGTAGGGAGCCAACCGTGACTTTCTTCAGAAAGCTTGGCATTCCAGTGGCCGTCAAACTATAAAACGCAATGACACCCGGATTCGTTTTGGGCGTGGCTTGCACAGCAATGGCCAAGAGATTTCCTGTGACATCCAAGCTCTGCACACCACCTGCTGTGAAAGAGCCGTCATTGACATCTGCAGCCACGTTGTAGCGTGCAGAAACCATGAGGTTATTGGCTGTTGTGGGGCTGCTCAAAGCGGTTGTACCCAAAGCAGAAAGGTCAATGCGTTTGAATGACGATGGCTCGCTAGCAGTGTCTACCGTGATAAACAATGATTTGCTGTTGGCATGATAGGACGTGATTTCTGCAACCAAAGATGGCGCAGCGCTTGTGCCACCAGAGGCGTAACGCCCAACCAAACTCATTTGGGGATCTTTGTTGAAGGCTGTCAGTTGGCTTGATAAGTGCTTACGCGCATCAGCTTCGGCTCGCAAAGGTGCACCACCGCTAAGCATGGCAGTGAGTTGACCCTCATTGACTTTAGACCAGTCGCTAGGCTGAGTAAGGGTGCTGGCAAGTTTGGCGCGATTGATCGTAATGCCGTTGTCTGGGACGCCATCGCTGTCTACGCTCTGCAGCAAACGGGCAATAGAGAGAGCACCAGGGTGGTCGGGAGAGGATGCGCCTACCAAGTCCAGTGGGCTAATCAAATCGCCTGCTTTGATTGTTGGAAAACTAAGACTTCCTAAGGAAAAAGTCACGTTATCGCCCGGCACATAATTAAAAGTGCCAGCAGCATTGGTGGTGCCCTTCAAACCTGAACTGGTGACGAAGCTCAATCCCTCGACAGGCGCATCCACGAACACACCCTGTTTGACAGGTGGATCAGAGCTACCACAAGCTGTGAGCAGACATACGGTTGCGATCAAAGAAAGGTTGAATAAATTTTTCATTGGCGGAGGGTTGATGAGTTGACATTGCAATGCTAAGAAAGATTTGTGACAGAAATATGGCAGTGGTACGGGATGTTTTGGGTGGACTCCTGATACTGGGGTACCAGAAATCGTCATCCACCCCAAAAACCCTATCCCAGCAAGCTCAGCGCGCCCAGCAATAATCCATCAACGCGCATCCCCCCCAACAAACCCATAGATGAAAAAGAAAGTAGCGCTGCCGCTGTTGGCGATCGTCTTTGCAGGTGTTATCGCTTCACACATCAGTTTTAAAGCTGCTGACCACAGCTATTTGATGGTGATTGACGGCTTGGAAATTGACATTCTGGGGAAAATTCAAAATCTATGGCTTGCACACACGCAAAATTGCATGGGTGTCTCTCAACCGCAAGATGGCCAAGCAAACTTTCAAGCCGTTCTTAAAACCATTCAGTCCTATAGCCCACCGCAATCTCAAACTGCACGAATTGCCGGTGTTTGGACACTGGATAAATGGACTTTGGCTGAAGTGGAGTTTGAGGCCCTTCTGCCAGCGGTCGTCACATTTCAGACCACTGACAGTGAAGCGAAAATTCTGCCCAAAGGCATTTGGAGTGGCCATACCAAACCCTGGCTAGCGGCGCCTTTGATTCGAAGCTATCTCAAAACACAAGTGCCTGAGATTCCCAGCCAGTTGATCAATTGCTTTGACCCTCGTTCAAAATCCTTCAACTGAACAAGCATTGGCTCGCCATTCCACAAAGAGTTTGCCCAATCCGGATTTCGAACGATCTGAGCAGCAGATTCAATAGGCTCATGAAGATCATGGCTATTCATGCAATCGACACAAATTTTTTACAAAATGGATTTTCAAATCTGTTTTAAAAATTAAGACTATGCGCTTGATGGGTGTTCTTGTCACAAGGCTGTTTCTACTGGTTTGTCTTGGTTTTTCCTCCTTATTTGCTGCATGCGGGGGCTCGGGTGAGGGGGCGGAAAAAGTGAATAGCACTCCCACTGCGTCCAGTCCTGTTAATGTTCCGAATACTGGCGCTGTCATACTCAAGGCTCCCAAACTATCATTCACTGACACAGGCTTGAGTGTGAGTGATGGAATCACGCGAAACGGTTTATGGGCTGTAGAGAGCGATTTTTCCTGGGAGTTCTCCTTGGATCAAGGCGTCAACTGGACTCAGGGTTCCGGTGGGTCATTTGAAGTGAAAGGTGATGGGCCCAAAATGATTTGGGTTCGTGCGCGCGATAACGCAGGCAATACGTCCGAAGTGGTAGTTGTGACATGCGTTCTAGATACCATGCCTCCCGCACCTGTGACAGTGACCCCAAGCGTTGACGGTTTCACGCGCACACTTCAGTTGGGAGGCCTTGAATCAGGCGCGATTTGGGAGTACTCGCTCGACAACAAGCTGAGCTGGATTGCAGGTAGCGGTTCGGGTTTGGGAACCTTGGGAAATGGACTGAACTTGATTTGGCTTCGCCAGGTTGATTTGGCTGGCCACGCGTCTGCACCTCAAGCCTTTGAACTTCTAGCAGCGGGATCAGGTATGAGTCATGAGGCGTCCTCTAATCCGCTGCAACCCAGCACACTGGCCCAAGGCCTACTAACGATGCTGATCCACGGGGTTGTTGTTCGAGGAGATACGGACTATGTCCGATGGGACATTCCTAAGAACCACCGACTCAAGTCTCTCAAATTGGTTCGTTACGTATCGGACGATGCCATTGCGTTTTTTGCTGTTCAGTCCAGTGGTGTTTTTGATGCTGGTGTGGACGTTAGTCGCATGCTCGTATATGGCCACATGGGACCTACCGACTTGAACCGTAATGTTATAGCCAATGTGCCCGTTGAGAAACTTGGCGAAGGCCCTATGACGATTTGGTTTCAGCAGACAGGATTACTTCCTACCGAGTACGCTATAGAGCTCAGCTTACAAGCTGTGAATTGAAAGTTGCTACATTTTGAATTTACAACTGATCGCTTTTGCATGCTGAACAACCACTTGCTTTTTCTGTAAGCGCGTTATCAGTTAGGCTAAGGGCAACTGCCTCTGGAGGCACCAGAATTTGTCACCCGCCCGAAAAAACCTTATTCCAGCAAGCTCAGCGAGCCGAGCAATAATGCTTCAACGCGCGTTCCTCAATAAAACCATATATGAAAAAGAAACGAGCACTGCCGCTGCTGGTATCGTCTTTGCAGGCGTCATTGCTTCAAACATCAGTTTTAAAGCTGCCGACCACAGCTATTCGATGGTAATTGACGACTTGGAAACAAACGTTCTTGGGAAAAATTCGAAGCTATCTCAAAACACAAGGCCGGAGATTCCCGGCCAGTTGATTAATTGCTTTGACCCTCGTTCAAAATCCTTTGGAGGCTCTGGTTAGGTATCCTAAGCAAAATGCTACGCGTAATACGGATTCAGGAGACATATATGCACACCTATTTATCTCGTCGTCAACTTCTTGCGCTGAGTGTTGCAGTCCTTGCCACCACAAGTGCTCACTCGCAAGACAAGTACCCCAACAAACCCGTGACTTTATTGGTTCCCCAAGCGGCAGGTGGGGCCAATGATGCGATTGCCCGCATCGTTGCTCAAAAGCTAACCGAGCTCTCGGGTCAATCATTTGTGGTGGAGAACCGTCCAGGTGCAGGTGGCAACATTGGCACCGCTTACGTAGCCAAAGCCAGGCCTGACGGCTATACGCTCATGCTCACAGCTGACAGCGCTTATGTGATCAAT
>JBILKC010000348.1:0-2860 GCA_044376885.1 Hylemonella sp.
GCCACTGGACTTGTAAACGCGAACGCGCTTTCCGTCAGCGAGCAACTTGATGCCAACACGATCAGCCTTGCCGGTTGCAGCATTGAAGATTGCGATGTTTGACTGATGAATGGGCATTGACTTTTCGACAATGCCGCCCGTCGTACCCTTCATTGGGTTGGGCTTTGTATGCTTTTTGACCATGTTGATGCCGTCAACCATGACATGGGAGTCATCTTTGCGCAGCGATACCTTGCCGCGCTTACCCTTGTCACGACCGGTCAGGACAATCACATCGTCGCCTTTGCGAATCTTGTTCATAGCAGGTCCTTAGAGAACTTCGGGCGCCAGAGACACGATCTTCATGAACTTCTCGGTACGCAATTCGCGCGTCACGGGTCCGAAGATGCGGGTTCCAATAGGCTCCAGCTTGGCATTGAGCAGAACTGCTGCATTGCCGTCAAATTTAACGAGCGAGCCGTCGCTGCGGCGAATGCCCTTGGCAGTACGCACCACCACAGCACTGTAGATTTCGCCTTTTTTCACGCGGCCACGGGGCGCAGCTTCTTTGATGGACACCTTGATGACATCTCCGACGCTAGCGTAGCGGCGCTTGGATCCGCCGAGCACCTTGATGCACAGCACAGATTTCGCACCAGTGTTGTCGGCCACTTCGAGCCTGGATTCAGTTTGGATCATTTCTATATTCCCAACTTGCACCGGCTATTCGGAAAAAGCCAGTCAGTCTTGGGCCCGTTGTCCACAGCACAAACCACTCATGCTGTTTTCTTTGGGCAGATATTCACGTTTTTCGACGCGAAGCCCGCAATTATGTATGAAGTAATCGTGGTCGTCAACAATTTTTATTGCCCCCATGTTTACATTCGCTCATACCAGTCCTGCAGACAGCGCCTTCTGCACGTTATTCTCTAGGCCCTAATTAAGGAGGCAGTACATGCGCGGAAGAATAGCCTTTATCGGTGGCGGCAACATGGCCAGCGCCATCATCGGCGGCCTCATCAAGCACGACATTGCTGAGGCCGGGGTTGACGTGTTAGAACCCGATGCAGATGCACGTCTTACGCTAAAAAAGAGTCTGGGCATAAACGCCACGGAGCTTGCAGGCTCCTTTTTAAGTAATGCCTCACTGGTGGTTTGGGCCGTGAAGCCGCAGAATTTCAAGGACGCTGCAGCGCACGTATCGCCATTTACAGCGGGGGCATTGCACTTAAGCGTGGCTGCAGGTATTTCCAGCGACAGCATTTCCCGCTGGCTTCACACACAGCGGGTGGTGCGCAGCATGCCCAATACGCCCGCCCTGATCGGTCAGGGCATGACAGGCGTTTATGCCAGAGAGGGCGTCACCGTCCAGGATCGCGAATGGATAGCACAAGTGCTTGGAACCATAGGTCAGTATGTGTGGCTTGAGCGCGAAGAGCTGTTAGACGCTGTCACAGCGCTGTCGGGATCCGGCCCGGCCTATGTTTTTTATTTTCTGGAATCCATGATCGAATCCGGCGTGGCCATGGGTTTAAGCCCAGCCCAGGCAAGGCAACTATCGATTGAAACTTTTAGCGGTGCAAGCGCTTTGGCGCGTGAATCCAAAGATTCCATTGCGGATTTGCGCCAGCGGGTCACCTCCAAGGGAGGCACAACCCATGCCGCCATCTCGGCCATGGAGAACGATCAAGTCAAATTGCACTTTTCACGGGCCTTGATGGCCGCACGGGACCGTGCCTACACGCTGGGCACCGAGTTTGGCGACAGTTGAAAGCAGCAAAAACGAGTTAAATTGAGACGACAATCACCATCCCTAAAATAAATGAATTAATGACTTACAAGAGGAGTTCTGATGAAAAAACTACTTGCCTCCCTACTTAGTTCGGCCATATTCGCTCTACCCGTTGTCCTGAGCTCAGGACCGATCAACGCACAAACGGCACCGGCCCCAACGTCTTCGCCAGCTTTACCAGCCACTCCCGCCGCAGCTGCACCTGCGACCCAAACTCAACCAGCGGCTAAGCTAACCACAAAAGCCAAAAGCAAGGCTAAGAAATCGTCAAAGGTCAAATCCAAGAAGGCGAAAAAAGCCAAGCCGCTGCAATAAAAAGAGCGCTGCAGCGTTCACATCGCTGCGTGCACGCAGTTCACTTCAGCCCAGCAGACGGCATGCACATTTCAAGGCTTATTCAGGGTAAATATGCCAACTACGCCCAGAAAAACAGTAAAGCCAAGCCAGTGGTTCAGTCGGAAAGCCTTAAAGCACCCCTCACGGGAGCGCTGACGGATCAACGCGAAGTGCCAGATCACCTGAAGCAAGGCCAACCCATTTGCTATTAAATAAATAGCTGTATCACTATACGGCAAAAGGGCCAAGTGCCAAATCAGAAGGTAGGCGAGGTAGAACAAGACGATCGCTGACACGTCCAGGCGACCAAGGGTAATGGCAGATGTTTTCATGCCGATGCGCAAATCGTCATCCCGGTCGACCATGGCGTATTCGGTGTCGTAAGCCAGAACCCAAAACAGGTTGCCCAGCAGCAACAGCCAGGCGAGCGGGGGAACTTGTGACTGGACGGCTGCAAACGCCATCGGAATCCCGAAACTGAAAGCTACGCCCAGTACCGCCTGAGGCATGGCAAAAAAGCGTTTGGCAAAGGGGTAGGCCACGGCAATACCCAGTGCTGCAAACGACCAGGCCACCGCCACGGCGTTGGTGGTCAGTACCAGTGCAAAAGCGCCCAGGGCCAGCGCAGCACCCAGCAGCAAAGCCTGTTTGACCGTCACAGCACCGGTAGTTACAGGCCTTGTCGCCGTACGTTTGACATGGCGGTCGAACTCACGGTCGGCGACATCGTTGAGGCAGCAACCGGCGCTGCGC
>JBILKC010000349.1:0-2858 GCA_044376885.1 Hylemonella sp.
ACGGGTCCATGCCCTCCTCTATGTGGCGATAGATATTCTCCAACACCACAATCGCGTCATCGACCACCAGTCCAATCGCCAGCACCAGCGCCAACAAGGTGAGCGTGTTGATCGTAAAGCCCGCCAAAGCCATCAAGGCAAAGGTACCTACCAGACATACCGGGATGGTGATGATGGGGATGATGGAGGCTCTTATTGTGCGCAGAAAGACAAAAATCACCAAGGCCACGAGCACCACAGCCTCCAGGATGGTGCGAAACACACTGCGGATGGAACGGTCAATAAAAACCGAGTTGTCGTTGGCAACATCAATCATGATGCCAGCCGGAAGATCCGCCTGCAATTTTGGAATCATGGCGCGCACGTCGCTGCTCAAATCCAGAGGATTGGCTGTAGCCTGGCGGATAACGCCTGCAGTAATGGCAGAGCGCCCGTTAAGGCGGGTCCCGCTGCGCTCATCCGCAGCACCTTCTTCTACACGCCCGACATCCCGGATACGCACCGGAAAGCCTGCGGCATTCTTGATGATGATGTCTGAGAATTGGGGAGGCCTGGACAGGTCGGTCTGAGATGTCACGCTGAATTCACGCTGGGTCGACTCGATACGGCCGGCGGGAACTTCCAGATTGCTGCGGCGGATAGCGTCTTCCGCATCCTGGGTGGTTAGCTTGTATGCGGCAAGTTTGTCGGGATCCAGCCACACCCGCATGGCATATTTTCGCTCACCGAAAATGCGTACATCAGCGGCACCGGTCACCGTTTGCAGACGCGGCTTGGCAATGCGGTTAACCAGGTCGTTGAGCTGCAAACCCGTTAAGGTTTCGCTGCTGAATGACAGCCAGATCACAGGAAAAGCGTCTGCTTCCACCTTGGCAATCACCGGTTCTTCAACCGCCAGCGGCAATTTGTTGCGTACGCGCGAAGTACGGTCGCGCACTTCGGCTGCAGCCGTATCAGCATCTTTCTCAAGACGGAATCGAACGGTAATCTGGGTCTGTTCAGCGCGGCTGATGGACGTCACCACATCGACGGCATCAATACCGGCAATCGAGTCTTCCAGCGGTTTGGTCACCTGGGACTCCATCACCTCAGCCGAAGCTCCCGCATAACGCACAGTGACGGTGACCACCGGCTCATCGATCTTGGGGTACTCCCGTACCGAGAGTTTGGTAAAGCTGACTGCGCCAATCAGAACCACCAGTAACGACAGCACGGTGGCAAAGACAGGGCGACGTACTGAGAGTTCAGCGAGTTGCATAAGTTGTCCTAAAACAGGTCAAAGATCAGGATCAAGATCTGGCCGGAGCAGAGAGAAAGAGACAAGGATCCGGTCCTTCGGGCGGTTTCATATTGGCAACCGGTTTGCCGGATGGTCCGCCCGGCTTGCCAGAAGCAGCTGATGCAAGAGCAGCAGTTGCAGGCGAGCCCGCTAAAGCCTGAGCCGAAGCTGGGCCGCCGGGACCGGGCTGGGCACCTGTACCAGCAGTCGCGGCAGCGGGACCTCCTGCGCCTGCAGGCTTGGGAATATCGAGCACACGAAGCGCAGAGCCATCTTTTTGCAGTCGCTGCTGACCGGCAGTCACGACAATGTCGTCTTCAGACAGCCCTTCCAGAATCTCAACCTTGCCCGGGCGGCGGATACCGACTTTCACTTCCACGCGTTGGGAAATTTTTGTATCTGGCTCGGGGCCGGCAACAGCCTTGATGACAAACAAACGCGGGCCTTGGGGAACAATGGCCTCTTCGGGCACCACTTTGGCCTGTTCACGTACGCCAAAGACTGCACTCACACGGGCAAACATGCCGGGTCGCAGCTGTAATTGACGGTTATCAATGCAGCCCCGGACTGCTACCGAGCGTCCATTGGCATCGAGCAAGGGGTCAATGGCCTGGATCAGGGCCGTAAATTTCCTGCCGGGCAAGGCGTCTATATCCACTGTAGCTCGTTGTCCTTTTTTAACCTTGGTCTGAAAACGCTCGGGCAAGCGGAAGTCAACGTACACCGCTTCAATGTCTTCAATATTGACAATGTCAGAGCCGTCCTTGAGGTAGTCGCCTTGACTAACCAGGCGGATTCCGGCAATGCCGTCAAATGGAGCCAGCACCTTCAAGCGGGAAGCCGTGGCTTCGGATAAAGCCAGCTTGGCCTGAGCCACTTCCAGATTGGCAGCACTCTCATCGACAGAGCGTTTGCTGATGAAATTTTGTTCGACCAGTTCCTGGTTGCGCTTATGGTTGGCCATTGCTATGGACAACTCCGCCTTGCTTTGTTTGACCTGAGCCAACTGCAACTGGTCATCGAACTGAACCAGCAACTGGCCTTTGCGGACACGTTCGCCGTCGCGAAAATTCAGCTGGGTTACACGGCCACTCACTTCGGGCCGGAGAACCACACTTTGACGGGATCTCAAGTTGCCCACAGCCTGCGCCTCGTCGGATAACTTCATGATTTCAACCTTGGCCACTTCGACTGCAGCAGGTCTTGGTGGTGTCACTGGCGCACCGGATGCAGGTGCGCCGGGTGCTCCGGCACCAGGCGATGCAACAGTAGCCTGGCCCGAACCCGTGGCTGACGCCTCAATCGGGCTCTTAGGTTGGTTCTGGTACCACCATGCAGCGCCCGATGCCGCTGCAATACCGACGACAGCCAACAGGATATGGATAGATTTTTTTGCCATTTTTTGGATTAATTGATCTTTGCAAGGGGTCCTACACTGAACCGCTTGTTTTAACACCTCGGCACATCGTCAAAATGTACCAGCACTGGCAGTGGCCTGCACAAGTCCGTCAGCCGCACATCTTAAAGCCCTTTTACGGTTAACGCCTCTGGCCCAAGGCTTGCTCAACGCCCCAGTTGG
>JBILKC010000350.1:0-2848 GCA_044376885.1 Hylemonella sp.
TGACTACGAAAAGCGATACAGCCACAGCTACATGGACGCTTTGCCCAATTTCGTCAAGCTGGCAGAAGCCTACGGCCATGTTGGCATGCTGATTGAGCATGCCAAGGATGTAGAGCCTGCATTGCGCGAAGCCCGAAAACTTAAAGACAGAACCGTTTTTATGGATTTTCGAACTGACCCTACAGAGAATGTATTCCCAATGGTCATGGCTGGCAAAGGCATTACCGAGATGCTTTTGGGCTCTGAAGACTTGTAAACCCAACTTTGGACGAATCTATTGTTTGTCGAGCCCGGGTGTTACCACTCCCGGGGGAGGGCAACGAAAAGAGGAATCTACACATGAAACATATCATCGCAGTATTACTTGAAAACGAACCCGGCGCATTGTCCCGGGTAGTTGGTCTCTTCTCCGCTCGTGGATATAACATTGAGTCTCTCACTGTTGCCCCTACGGAAGACCCTAGCCTGTCCCGGATGACAATCCAAACCACCGGCTCGGATGACGTGATTGAACAGATTACCAAGCACCTCAATCGCCTGATTGAAGTCGTTAAAGTAGTTGACCTGACCGAAGGCGCCTATACAGAGCGTGAGTTGATGATGGTTAAGGTGCGCGCGGTAGGCAAAGAGCGGGAAGAGATGAAGCGAATGGCTGACATCTTTCGCGGTCGGATTATTGATGTGACGGATAAAAGTTACACCATCGAGCTGACCGGTGACCAATCCAAAAATGACGCGTTTCTTGAAGCAATTGATCGAGGCGCAATTCTTGAGACCGTTAGAACTGGTTCCAGTGGCATTGGTCGCGGTGAACGCGTTCTGAGAGTTTGATTTTTACCTAGGAGAAAAGAAGTGAAAGTTTTTTACGACAAAGATTGCGATTTGAGTCTTATCAAGGGCAAAACAGTTGCGATCATCGGTTATGGTAGCCAGGGTCACGCACACGCACAGAACTTGAATGACAGTGGTGTCAAGGTTGTTGTTGGTTTGCGCAAGGGTGGCGCATCCTGGTCCAAAGTTGAGAAAGCCGGATTGAACGTTGCCGAGGTTGCAGAAGCCGTGAAATCGGCGGATGTGGTGATGATCCTGCTTCCCGACGAGCAGATTGGAACTGTCTATAGCAACGATGTTGAGCCCAACATCAAGAGCGGAGCGTCGCTGGCGTTTGCGCACGGCTTTAATGTTCACTACGGGCAAGTACAACCTCGTGCGGACCTGGATGTCTGGATGGTTGCTCCTAAAGCACCCGGACACACCGTACGCAACACTTACACTCAAGGTGGTGGCGTTCCGCACTTGGTCGCCGTGCATCAAGACAAGTCCGGCAAAGCTCGTGAACTGGCTTTGAGCTACGCAATGGCCAACGGCGGTGGCAAGGCTGGAATTATTGAAACTAATTTCCGCGAAGAGACTGAGACGGATTTGTTTGGTGAGCAGGTCGTCTTGTGTGGCGGCGCAGTTGAATTGATCAAAGCCGGATTCGAGACCCTCGTGGAAGCAGGATACGCCCCTGAAATGGCTTATTTTGAGTGTTTACATGAGCTCAAATTGATTGTGGATTTGATCTATGAAGGCGGTATAGCCAACATGAATTACTCCATTTCGAACAATGCCGAGTACGGTGAATATGTCACTGGCTCACGCATCGTGACGGAGCAAACCAAAGTGGTCATGAAGCAGGTTCTAAAAGACATTCAGACAGGTGAGTATGCCAAGAGCTTCATTCTTGAAAATAAAGCAGGCGCACCAACACTGATCAGTCGCCGTCGCCTGAATGCCGAGCATCAGATCGAAGTGGTGGGTGCCAAGCTGCGGGCCATGATGCCCTGGATTGCAAAAAACAAGCTGGTTGACCAAACCCGCAACTAAACGCAAAAATGTCCTTAACAAAGGCCACGTTTGTGGCCTTTGCTGTTTTTGCAAGCGCAGGCCTTACACTCCGATTTATGAATATGTTTTATCGTTTTGGAGATTTCATTCATGCATGATGGAATCGAACCTGGTTTGCCCAATGACGAAGCGGTGGTGGTGCGTAAGCGTAGGAAAGGCATTTATATCTTGCCCAACCTGTTTACTTTGGCCGCATTGTTTGGTGGTTTCTTTGCCATCGTGATGGCCATGAACAACCGGTTTGAACATGCCGCCATCGGTGTTTTCTGTGCAATGGTGCTTGACAGCCTGGATGGTCGTGTAGCGCGGATGACAAACACGCAAAGTGCATTTGGAGAGCAGATGGATTCCCTTTCGGATATGGTGTCATTCGGAGCGGCTCCAGCGTTGATTGCCTATGAGTGGTCCCTCAAAGGCTTGGGTCGGTGGGGGTGGATAGCCGCCTTTGTTTATTGTGCCTGTGCTGCTCTTAGACTTGCTCGCTTTAATGTGAATACATCTGTTGTAGATAAGCGCTTTTTTCAGGGATTGCCCTCTCCGGCTGCGGCCGCACTGGTAACTGGGTTTATTTGGCTGATGACCGAGCTTGAAGTGAACCCTGCAACTGTTGCATGGCCAATGTTTGCGTTCGCACTTTTTGCCGGTTTAACCATGGTTAGCAACGTGCCCTTCTACAGTTTTAAGGACGCGCAGATGAAGAAGAGCGTTCCTTTCACTGTGATTGTCCTGATCGCCCTTTGTATCGCTGTCGTTAACATTCATCCGCCAGTTGTCATGTTTTCGGTTTTCGTGGTCTACGGTTTCAGTGGTTACGCTGTTTTCTTCTGGCGACGTATTCAAGGTAAGCCAACCAGTGTGATCAGCACTTCAACCGACGAGCCCGATGAACGCGGATTACACAAGTAAATTATCTGAACTTGTGATACATTGAGTCCATGAATTTGTTGCTGCTATCCCT
>JBILKC010000084.1:0-9548 GCA_044376885.1 Hylemonella sp.
TACTGACATGGCCGATATTGGCGCTTACTACGAAGCACACGGCAAATTGGCTGGTGCTGCTGAACTTCGGAAAGCTGCTGAGGCTCCGGCGAATGTTGCTGAATTGCTCAAAAAAGGCAATTGTGCCTCCTGCCATGGCGAGAGCCTGAGCAAGCCCATAGATCCGGCCTACCCCAAAATTGCCGGCCAGCATGCAGACTATCTTTATGTTGCCCTCAAATCCTACAAAGCAGACAACAACGCCCAGGTGGGACGTGCCAATGGCGTCATGGGTGCCATTGCGAAACAGTTTTCCAACAAAGAGTTAAAGCTTTTGGCTGACTATGTCCACTCCGTGCCGGGTGAACTCAAGACGGTGCCGCAAAGCCGTTTTCGGTAGCCCTAACACATCAACAAAAAAGCCGCTTGCAAGCGGCTTTTTTGTTGATCCGATTTCTGCAGCAAAATAGCGTTTCAAAAATTATGAGGAAGACACTCACCATGCGTATCATCAAACAGACCTTCAGTGCCATTGCGCTCGCCCTGGTTACAGCTACAGCAGGCGCACAGGCGTTTCCCAACAAACAGGTCACCATCGTTGTCCCGTTTACTCCGGGCAGTGCCACCGACATCTCTGCACGGGCCTTGCAGCAAAAACTCTCGGAATTCTGGGGCCAGCCGGTCATTATTGAGAACAAGGCAGGGGCGGGTGGAACCATAGGCGCGGGATTTGTCGCCAAGGCAGCGCCTGACGGTTACACCCTGTTGGTTCATTCATCTGGCCATGCCGCCAACCCGGCCATTTATGCCAAGTTGCCCTATGACACGTTCAAGGACTTCACCGAAGTCACTGCAGTAGCAGGTCAAGCCACCGTCCTGATCGTGGCCCCTTCAACAGGATACAAGACATTGGGTGATTTACTGGCCGCTGCCCGTTCCAAGCCCGGCACCCTGAACTTCGGTTCAGCCGGTGGTGGCAGTGGCACCCACCTGGCGGGTGAAAAATTCAAAGGCATGGCCAAGCTTGATGTAGCTCATATTCCCTACAAAGGCACGCCCGAGGCCATCACAGACACCATGGGCGGACGCCTGACTTACTACTTCTCTCCGATTGCAGCAGCTTTGCCGCTGATTCGCGAAGGCAAGCTCACTGCGCTGGCTGTGAGCACGCCCCAACGCTCCAGCCTGTTGCCTGATGTACCCACACTGGCGCAAGCGGGTGTGCCCAACTTCAATTACAACCTGTGGACCGGCATGTTTGCACCGGCCGGAACCCCACCGGCCATTGTGGAGAAAATTGCCCAGGACGTGCAGCGTGCCTGGGCTTCCCCCGAGGTCAAGGAGCGTCTGGGCAAGATGGGTCTGGACCCCATGCCTATGACGCCAGCCGAGTTCAAGGCCTTCGTCAAGAGTGAAGTTGAAAGTGCCTCCCAGGTGCTCAAGGCGGCAGGCGTCGTCCCCCAGTAACTCAGACTAATGGGTCAAGCCGACGTACATGTTTTGTACGTCGTCGTTGGCATCAATGGCGCTCAAAAAGGCATCCACCTCGGCCAGCTCTGAGGCGCTCAGACTACCTGCATTGACCGGGTTTTTGGGCTTGTAGCCCAACTTGGCAGACACCACGCTGAAGCCTTGTGTGGGCAAGGCCCGACTCACCAGATCCAGATCGGCGGCATCGGTGAGGAACAGGGTGGAGCCTTCTTCCTCGCCAGCCTCGAAGTCCTGGGCTCCGGCCTCAATGGCTGCCAGCTCCGGGTCGGCATCTGGCGTGGCTGGTGTGGCCTCAATCATGCCCAGATGGTTAAAGTCCCAGGCGACCGAGCCCGAGGTTCCGAGTTGCCCTTTGCGGAACAGCACCCGCATTTCAGGTGCTGTGCGCTTGACGTTGTCGGTGAGGCACTCGACCATGACAGGGATTTGGTGAGGCGCAAAGCCCTCGTAGATCACCCGCTCGAAATTCACAACATCGTCAGTCAGCCCTGCACCCTTTTTCAAGGCGCGGTCCAGCGTGTCCTTGGGCATCGATACCTTGCGGGCTTGCTCTACCACCAGCCGCAAGCGCGGGTTAAGGGCTGGATCGGCACCACCACGGGCAGCCACCATGATTTCCTTGACCAGCTTGCCAAAAACCCGCCCTTTGGCGTTGGCAGCCAGTTCTTTGCCTTTTGCTTTCCACTGTGCACCCATCGTTGTGTCTCCATTCGTTCAATGGGGCAAAGTGTATCCACCCCGGCTGGTCTGATGGGATCAAGTGAATTCTTCGTACAGATACCGCTGAAAGCTGCTAAAAACCTTTCCAATCTCTTCCGGCTTGCCCAGATCGGCCACCGCGTCCGTAATCGAGTCGTGGTATTTCAATAAAAGCAAGGGTCGCAGCTTGGTCTGGTCGAGTTCGTCTACGCCTTGGGCCACATAGTGGGACAGCACAAAGTCCAGGAACACCTGCTGGCGGGAATTAAAGTGGGTGCTGATCACCGCCATGGCCCGGTCGGCACGCTCTTCGCGTGTCAGCGGTTCCAGCGCATAGGCCACATGGGCCAGCACATCAAATAAATCGCTTTTTTCGGCGTCGATGATCTTTTGCATCTCCAGCAGTTGATCCCTGCCGAAGCCCTTTTCCGCTAACCCCTGCATCAGCTTCTTGCGGGTATCGGGCGCACTCCACAGGGCGCGCAACTCGTCTTCATCTTGGAAGAAGTCCGGCAATTTGCCAAAGAGCGCCTCCATAAACTGCTGCGCCGACATGGGCGTGCCGTCCGGGTGCCAAAAGCTGCTGACCACCATGTGCTGAATGTGGCGGGATTTGCCATCGGCCAGCTTCACCTCCGCTTTGCGGCGTGGCAGGTAGTCAGGTTGCGGCTCCCGCACCTCTGGTGGCGCGTCAGGCTCCCGTTCGCCGCGTGGCGCGCGCAATGGCTGATCCATGGGCTCCAGTGGTTCGCCATCCCATTCCGGGTCGCTGAAATGATGGTGTGCCTTGACAAAGTCGTAAATCGTGAAGTAGTCCTTGCCATCAAACAGCCGGGTCCCGCGCCCGATGATCTGTTTGAATTCAATCATGGAGTTGACAGGCCGCAGCAGCACGATGTTGCGCACGTTGCGTGCATCCACGCCGGTGGACAGCTTTTGCGAGGTGGTCAGAATCGTCGGGATATTTTTCTCGTTGTCCTGAAAATCCCGCAGCCACTGCTCGCCCAAGGCACCATCGTCTGCCGTTACTCGGTGGCAGTAATTGGGGTTGGTGCTGGCGATACGGGTGTCTTTTAACTGATTGATCAAGTCCCGAATGGCCAGCGCATGGCTCTGCGTAGCGCAAAACACCAGTGTCTTTTCGCGCTGGTCTATCAAGCCCATGAAAATCTCAACCCGCTTTTTCTCGCGCGCCTTGATCTCGATGATCTTGTTGAAATTGGCCTCCACGTAGCGCTTGCCTGCCTCCACCTCGCCTTCAACCACCTGGTCGTCTGCGGTGTACACATATTCGTCCAGCGACGTGGTGATCTGCTTGATGCGAAACGGCGTTAAAAACCCGTCGTTGATGCCTTCCTTCAGTGAATAGCTGAAAACCGGCTCGCCAAAATAGGCGTAGGTGTCTACGTTGTCGCGGCGTTTGGGCGTGGCGGTCAGGCCCAACTGCACCGCAGGTGCGAAGTAATCCAGAATGCCGCGCCAATTGCTCTCGTCGTTCGCGCCGCCCCGGTGGCACTCGTCAATGATGATGAAATCGAAAAAATCCGGTGGGTACTCGCCAAAATAGGGCGAGGGGTGACCATCCTTGGGTGGTCCACTCATGAAGGTCTGGAAAATTGTGAAAAAGACGCTGCCGTTTTTAGGTACCTTGCCTTTTTTGCGAATGTCGTCCGGCGCAACGCGCACCAGCGCGTCCTCGGGAAATGCGGAGAACGCGTTGAACGCCTGATCCGCCAGAATATTGCGGTCGGCCAGAAACAAGATGCGCGGCCTGCGCGTGGGTACACCGTCGATATGCCAGTCATTCAGGTTCCAGCGGCTATGAAACAGCTTCCACGCCAACTCAAACGCAATAAAAGTTTTGCCCGTGCCGGTGGCCAGCGTCAGCAACATGCGCTGCTGGCCTGCCGCCACCGCGGCCAACACCTTTTCAATGGCCACATCCTGGTAGTAGCGGCCCTGAAAGAATCCGCCCCTGTCCTCAAATGGCACAGCGGCAAATCGGTCGCGCCAGGCGTTCTCAGTTGCAAAGGTCAGACTCCACAATTCATCTGGTGTGGGGTAATGGTCCCACAAGCCCTCCAAGGCGGTGTGCATGTCAATGCCATAAATGCCTTGCCCGTTGGTGGCAAAGGTATGGCGCACCGCCAGGCGATTTGCATAGTCCTTGGCCTGCGCCACGCCTTCGCTCAGGGCCTTATTCCACGCCTTGGCTTCCACCACCGCCAGCTTGGTGTTGCGGTACTCCAGCACATAGTCGGCCGTGAGAGCCTTGCCGCGTTTGCCCGCGCCTTCAAGCCGCCCCAAGGTAATCGGGTACTCGCGCCGAATGCGGCTACCCTCCACCACGCCCCAGCCTGCGGCGGCAAGCGCAGGGTCTATGTGTTCAGCGCGGGTTTCAGCTTCGTTCATAGTGGCCTGGCCGTTATCCGCTTCAACTCCTCCAACCCTGTGCTGGGCGACAGAATCTGCAAACTGTCCAAGGGGTTCAAGCACAGCAAATCTTTGTCTCCGGAAATCAAGCGGCCTGCGCTGGCCGCAAGGGCGGTATGTATAAAAACATCATCCATGGTGTCACGGGAATACGCGTTTTGCGCAATGGCTTTTGGCACGTCCACCCAGATGGCGCCTGCGCTGGCATCATCAAGCACACTGCGGCGGCGCTCCATGGGCAGGTAGCGATCAAATTTGGGCAACCAGATACGCGTTTGCAGCTCATCAAAGGTGGCATTGGAAAAAACCAGCTTGCCTACCGCCAGCACGAGATCGACAAAGGCCGCAGGCACGCCATTGGGGGAAAGGGCGGCGCTCAGCAATACATTGGTATCCACCACAACCCGCCCATAGGGGCCAGTGTCTTGCCGCTCAGCTCTCATCGGCTAGCAACTGCTCCAGTATTTCCTCGGTCATTCCAGCGGCTGCAGCGCCCTGTGCGGTCTCGCGCAGGGTCTTGCGCAGGCGGTCCGCATAAAAGGTGCGCATGGCTTCGTAATCTTCTGCACTCACCATGACGCCGACCACACGGTCATGCCGCATCACGCGCACGGGCTCACGCTGGGCGCGGTCCAGAAACTCCCCAAACCGGGTTTTGGCTTCATTGGCGGTAAAAGTTTGCATCGTGGGAATCCTTGGAGAACAGGGTTGATTCGTGCAATTTAGTCGAATCGTTCGATTTGGTCAAGATCATTTCCTCATAACGCACCGCTGAAAGCCTGGTGCAGCAGGGACTTTTTCAGATCGTCGAGCGCGGCGAGTTTGCTCCGGTAGATGGATTCGAGGCGTTGGGTTTCTCCGCTCAGAGCATCCAACTCACCAACCACTCTGATTTGCTCCGCGAAGCTTGGAGCCATTATGGGAAATGTTCGAAGGTATCCGAGGCCAACGAACTTTTGAGTGGTTCCCTTGGCTTCGGATTCCATCTTGTCCACTACAAACTGGGAACTTAAGTAATAGCGTAAAAAGTGACTGCTTTGTCCAGACGGTACTTTTAGCAATGCCACATTCTTGATGGCGAACTCGGGTTCCATTTCAACAACCACTGGATTGCCGATGGTTCCTATCATTGCTAGAAGTACGTCGCCTTTGTGAACCGCGCTCCGTTCATTGATTTTGCGGTAATCCGTTTCGTTGATCAATTTGACATCATCGAAACTCAGGCCGTCGCGTTTCAAATTTTTAGACGTGATTAGTGGAAATCCGTCGTCGTGATATTTGGGCGAATCGTGTGTGCCATCCCTAACGTCGTAGGTATTTCCAAGCGTTTTTTCAACCCACCCATCACCCCGCTGCGTAAACACCGATTGCAGGTGGCTTTCAAACATGGCGCGCGCGTTCTGGAGGTTTTGTTCGGCGTTGGCTCGGGCTGTGGCGATGCCGTCGAAAGCTTCGTCGAGGAGGGTGACGATGCGTTGCTGGTCGGGGATTGGTGGGTAACGAAGTTCTAGCTCTCGCAACAACTTGTAATGTCGGGCATACCCTAGTGAGTCAAGATTGACCGATTGAAGCTGGTAGTAGAAAAACTTCGGCAGCAGGAACCCTTTTGGGGTTAACAGCTTCACTCCATCCGCACCCAGGACAAAATCGAAGTCAACATACTTCAAAGCCTTGGTGTGATCCCCGAAGACTATTACGGGAGTGGAGACGCTAAAAACATCAGCCGCGTCGTTCCAATATCCGTTGATGAAAGACTCCTCTTGGGACACGATGGGAAATTTACCCTCGTCCAAAAAGTCCTTCCGCTGAATCTTTGCCGTGTACGTAACCTTTTCAATGCAGTCTTCAAAAGGCTTGGTCAGCCACCCCGCCGTCATGCCCCAGCCCCCGGCGTTCGCACGTTTGTCCGTTGTGTCAAGAAAATTAAGGAAGATAGGCCTCTAGCCTTCGTAGAAATTGAGCAAGCAGCTATAAACTCAATAGCACTCACAGCAACTCCCGAATCGACGCCAGAACCCCAGCGGCCTCTGCGTCCAGCGCGGCAATCTCGTCCATGATGTCTTGCGGGCTGCGGTGCACCACCACTTCACCGCCATTCGGGTTTTTGACCGACAGGTCAAACGTGGTGGTGTCGATACCCGCCACGTCCACGCACCAGCTTTTGGCTGAATCGGCAAAGGTGCTTTGCAGGGCCACAAACTCGGCCAAATCCGCATCGTTAAGCGGGTTGGTCTTGCCCATGTTGCGGCCGGGGTCGAGCTGGTAGTACCAGACCTTGCGGGTGGGCGCGCCTTTTTCAAAAAACAGCACCACGGTTTTGACGCCTGCGCCCTGAAAGGTGCCGCCGGGGCAGTCCAGCACGGTGTGCAGGTTGCAGCTTTCCAGCAGCAGTTTGCGCAAACTCATGCTGGCGTTGTCGGTGTTGCTGAGAAAGGTGTTTTTGATGACCACCCCGGCGCGGCCACCGGCTTTGAGCATTTTGATGAAGTGCTGCAAAAACAGAAATGCCGTCTCGCCGGTTCGGATGGGGAAGTTTTGCTGCACTTCCTTGCGTTCCTTGCCGCCAAAGGGCGGGTTGGCCAGGATCACGTCAAAGCGGTCTTTGTCCTGCACATCGGCCAGGTTCTCGGTCAGGGTATTGGTGTGGGCGATGTTGGGTGCGTCAATGCCGTGCAGGATCAAGTTCATGATGGCAATCACGTAGGCCAGCGACTTTTTCTCTTTGCCGTAAAAGGTGCGCTCTTGCAGGGTTTTGAGGTCGGTTGTGGTGAGGTTTTTACTGGCTTTGAGGTAGTCAAACGACTCGCACAGAAACCCCGCCGATCCGCAGGCCGGGTCGTAAATGCGTTCACCTAGGGTGGGGCGCACCACGTGCACCATGGCGCGGATAAGCGGACGCGGTGTGTAGTACTCGCCGCCGTTGCGCCCGGCGTTGCCCATGTTTTTGATTTTGGCTTCGTACAGGTGTGAAAGCTCGTGCTTTTCCAGCTGCGAGCGAAAGCGCAGCGCATCGATGTGCTCAATGATGTCGCGCAGGCTGTAGCCGCTTTGGATCTTGTTTTTGATCTCGCCAAAAATCTCGCCCACCTTGTATTCGATGGTGTTGGGGCCACTGGCTTTTTGCTTGAAACCGTGCAGGTAGGGGAACAGCTTGCGGTCTACAAAATCCCGCAGGTCGTCGCCGGTCAGGGCTTTGTTGTGGTCCAGCTTGCCACTCGAATCTTTGGGCGCGGCCCAGGATTCCCAGCGGTAAACGGGGTCGAGAATGTAAGTGTATTTTTTGCCCTCCAGCTCGGCTTCCATGGCGCGGTCAAGTTCGAGGCTGTCGAGGTATTTGAGGAAGAGCAGCCACGAGGTCTGCTCGGTGTAATCCAGCTCGGTGGTGCAACCGGCCTCTTTGAACAGGATGTCATCGATATTCTTGAAAGCTTGTTCAAACATGCGCAATAAAAAGTAATTGTTTCGGTCGGCTGTGTTCAGCCCTGCGTGGCCCGGCGCTGCACGCAATCGATATAAGCATCGCCGTCAGGCGGGCGACCGGCTCGCTGGCTTTCCCACAGCATGGTGCCCAGGCATTCCATGGCTTCATGGTGGGCGTCATGCAGCGATTGGCGGCGTGCGGCCAGCAATTCGACGGCTTGGCGGATGCCGCGCGGCTGGTCTATGCTGCACTGCTCGCTGATGGACAGGTGCATGGAGAGGTGCAGGAATGGGTTGGTCTGACCCGCTTCGACGTCGTACATTTTTTCCAGGGCCAGTGCCGGCTGGCTCAGGTCGGCATGGTACTCGGGGTGTTCCTTGATCCATTCATTTGCTATTATTTCAATAGCTTCAAGGTTATGCCCAGTATGGGATTTTTCATAAACTGAGCAGAAGAAACGGCGAACATCGGCTTGTGAGGGGCTGAACATGCAAGAAGATTAACATGAGTCAAAATCGGACGATGACGCCTTCACTCCCTCCGGTCAGCATCACCCCCACCACCAACCCGCTTCTTTCCGGCCCGATTGCTGCCACCCTTTGGCGTCTGAGCCTGCCCAATATGGTGGCCATGCTGGCCACAGCGCTGGTCAGCGTGGCCGAGACCGGCTATGTTGGCCAGTTGGGCACTGCTGCGCTGGCCGGGATCGCGCTGGTGTTTCCGATGATCATGTTGCAACAGATGCTGTCTGCGGGCTCGATCGGTGGCGGCATCTCTGCGGCGATTAGCCGCGCTTTGGGTGCTGGCCATCCGGCACGTGCCGAGTCGCTGGCCTTGCACGCGGTTGTGATCGGGGTGGTCACCGGCCTCTTTTTTACCGCCCTGTTTCTGGTGGCGGGCGAAGACATTTACCAACTCATGGGCGGCCAGGGTGAGGCCCTGGCGCAAGCGCTGGCGTATTCCAATGTGGCTTTTCTGGGGGCGGTGCTGATCTGGCTGACCAATGCCCTGGCCTCGGTGATTCGCGGTTCCGGCAATATGAAGGTGCCTTCCTATGTTCTGTTCGGGGTGGCCCTGCTGCAGGTTGTTCTTGGGGGTGTTTTGGGTTTGGGCTTGGGCCCCGCGCCACGCATGGGCATGGCTGGCGTGGCCTGGGGTCAGGTGATTGCATACGCTGCAGGCACCGTGTTTTTTCTGTTTTACGTCCGTTCCGGGCGAAGCCGGGTAAGGCTGGTGTTCTCACATCCCTTGCACCAGACCGACTTCATGGACATTCTTCGGGTGGGTGGCATGTCAAGCCTGTCGTCCCTGCAAACGGTACTGACCATACTCATCCTCACCCGCATTGTTTCCCGCTTTGGCACTGAAGCGCTTGCGGGCTACGGGGTTGGTGTGCGGTTGGAGTTTTTGCTGATCCCCATTACCTTTGCCATCGGTGTGGCCTGTGTCCCCATGGTGGGCATGGCCATCGGCGCGGGGCAAGTGCAACGGGCCCGCCAGGTGGCCTGGACCGGAGCCATTTTTT
>JBILKC010000085.1:0-9536 GCA_044376885.1 Hylemonella sp.
TCGAGAATCCTTCCAAGATGCCTGAAGTAGGCAAGACAGCCGAAATCCGTGAGCCGATCGTGACCGTGCACCTGTATATGCCGCAGGAATATGTAGGTGTGGTCATGACCCTGGCCAACCAGAAACGGGGGGTCCAGATGAATATGGCCTACAAAGGCCGTCAAGTGGTGCTCACCTACGAGATGCCCTTGGGCGAAATCGTTCTGGACTTCTTTGACAAGCTCAAGAGCGTGAGCCGGGGCTACGCGAGCATGGACTATGAGTTCAAGGAGTACAGGGCCGCCGATGTGGTCAAGGTCGATATCCTGCTCAATGGCGAGAAAGTTGATGCCCTGTCCATCATCATTCACCGTTCGCAGTCGCAGTATCGGGGGCGGGCTGTGGTTGCCAAGATGCGCGAAATCATCAGCCGCCAGATGTTTGACGTTGCGATCCAGGCGGCGATTGGTGCCAACATCATTGCGCGTGAGACCATCAAGGCGCTGCGTAAGAACGTGCTGGCAAAATGCTACGGCGGCGATATCAGCCGCAAACGAAAACTCCTTGAAAAGCAAAAAGCAGGTAAAAAACGCATGAAACAAATCGGATCGGTTGAAGTTCCCCAGGAAGCATTTCTGGCAATTCTGCAGGTGGAGGACTGATGCAAGCGCTTACCGCTTTTGTGCTGGCTGCATTTGTAGGTTATGCCGGTGGTTGGTACTTAGGATTCATTGAGGGCAATTTTGCCCTGTTGCTTTTTATGGCAACCGTCGTTACCGGTGTTTACTGGCTGGCAGAACGCTTCTACTTCCTGCCTGCGCGGCTAAAAGCTGCGGCTGAACTCGAAGCCCAAATGCTGACAGCTCGCGCCAACCTGGAGAAAAAGGGACTTGTGTCAGACCAGACCGACATCTCGCAAGCCCGTCAGCGGCTCTTGATGCAGCCTTGGTGGTTGGATTGGACCGCAGGTCTTTTTCCGGTGATCATTGCGGTGTTTGTACTGCGCTCTTTTTTGTTTGAGCCGTTCAAGATTCCTTCCGGCTCCATGATTCCCACCCTGCTGGTCGGTGACCTGATTCTGGTGAACAAATTTCATTATGGAATCCGGCTGCCGGTCATCAACACCAAGCTGACCGAGGGCAATAAACCTGAGCGTGGTGATGTGATGGTCTTTCGTTACCCACCCAAGCCCAGCCTGGACTACATCAAGCGGGTGGTTGGCTTGCCCGGCGATGAGGTGGCTTATCTGAACAAGCGACTGAGTGTGAATGGCCAGGTCATCGACACCCAGGCCGTGCCTGACTTTTTTGATGAAGACCTGGTTAGTTACTTCAAGCAGTATGTAGAAAACCTGGGAACCGTCAAGCACCGTATCCTTAATGATGACAACAGACCGGCTTTTGTTCCTGGCGTTGAGGAATACCCCAACCGGCAGAACTGCCGCTACAGCGTCGAGGGTGTTGTTTGCAAGGTCCCCGAGGGGCACTATTTCATGATGGGTGACAACCGGGACAACTCGCTGGATTCACGCTACTGGGGCTTTGTTCCGGACAACAATATTGTCGGTAAAGCTTTTTTTGTCTGGATGAATTTTGGTAATGTCAAGCGCATTGGTTCATTCAATTGACCCCGGTTCTCCGGCTCAAAGATTAGCGTGCATACCAGAGTGACTGATGGACTTCTAGCGCTGCAAGAGAGATTGCAGCACCAATTCTCACAATTGTCTTTGTTAAGGCAAGCGCTGACACATCGAAGTTTTTCGTCGGACCACAACGAGCGGCTTGAGTTTCTGGGTGACTCCGTGTTGAACCTGGCGGTATCGAACCTGCTCTACACCCAATTGAACAATCTGCCAGAAGGTGACTTGTCACGCATTCGGGCGAACCTGGTCAAACAGGACACCTTGCACCAACTGTCAGTTGAAATCGGTTTGCCTGCATTGATTCTTCTCGGAGAAGGCGAGATGAAATCCGGTGGTCAAAAACGACCTTCCATTCTGGCCGATGCGCTTGAGGCGGTGTTGGGCGCGGTGTATCTGGATGCTGGTTATCCGGCTGCCCAGGCCTTGGTTCACCGCTTGTTCAAGGCCGTTGAAATCAATCCGCAGATGCAGGCCATAAGCAAAGACCCTAAAACCGAGTTGCAGGAATTGCTGCAAGGGAAAAAAATGAAGCTTCCCATTTACCGTGTGGTGGGGACGCTGGGCGCCGCCCATAAACAGACCTTTGACGTTGAGTGCGAAATTATCGAACTCAACCATACCGAGCGGGGCTCTGGCAACTCCAGGCGCGCTGGCGAACAAGCCGCAGCCGCCGTGATGCTGCAAACCCTGAAAGCACGTGATTCATGATGGATACCCCAGCCACGCCGGACACTCCGACCTTGCCTCAAACCGTTTGTGCTGAGGTTAAGACCGGACAACATTGCGGCCTGGTTGCCATTGTGGGCAAGCCCAATGTGGGCAAGTCAACCTTACTCAATGCTCTTGTTGGTCAAAAAATCAGCATTACCTCGCGTAAAGCCCAGACCACGCGCCACCGCATTACCGGCATGCGAACGCAAGGCCAGACGCAATTTGTATTTGTCGACACCCCGGGTTTCCAGACCCGACACAATAACGCGCTCAATCGCTCGCTGAACAAAACTGTTCTGGGCGCCGTAGGGGATGTGGACCTCATTTTGTTTGTGGTGGAAGCCGGTATTTTCAACCAGGCGGATGCCAAAGTGCTGGCCCTGCTTGGCAAGGACATCCCGACCCTGCTGATCGCCAACAAGCTCGATCAGGTGAACCGCCGCTCGGATATTGCGCCTTGGTTGCAGGACATGCACCAACGCCACGCCTTCACCGAGTTTGTACCAATGACCGCCAAGAATGCCAAAGACATTGAGCGGCTGCTTGGTATCTGCGAAAAATACCTGCCCGAACAAGACTGGTGGTATGACGCCGACGAACTGACCGACCGCAGTGAAAAGTTTCTCGCGTCTGAAACCGTGCGTGAGAAATTGTTTCGCCTGACCGGTGATGAGTTGCCCTACACATCCACAGTTGTCATCGACAAGTTTGAGGAAGAAGCCGGCAAGGGCAAGCAAAAACGCTTACTCAAGATCGCCGCCACCATTGTGGTTGAGCGTGACGGCCACAAAGCCATGGTTATTGGCGACAAGGGCGAGCGCATCAAGCGTATCGGTACGGAAACCCGTATTGAGTTGGAGAAACTGATGGATGCCAAGGTGTTCATCGAACTCTGGGTCAAGGTGCGATCCGGCTGGGCTGACGACGAGGCACGCGTGCGCAGCTTTGGCTATGAATAAGGCCGCCGAGCTGGGTCGCAGCCGCTTGGCAAAACCAAATACTGCTTGTGGCAGCTAAGCGCATCTCCGACGAGCCTGCATATGTGTTGCATCGCTATGACTGGAGCGAATCCAGTCTGATCCTGGAAGTCTTTACGCGCAACCAGGGCCGTATTGCGCTAGTGGCCAAGGGTGCCAAACGGCCCAGCTCAAGTTTTCGCCCGATTCTCCTGCCATTGCAGCCCCTGCAGATAAGCTTTGGCGGCGACGCCGAAATTCGCACCCTCAAAAGCGCTGAATGGTTGGGCGGCCACGTTATGCCCACGGGTGAAGCGCTGCTGTCAGGTTACTACCTCAACGAGTTGCTGCTGCTGTTGCTGGCGCGTGATGATCCACACCCGGGTTTGTTTGACATCTATTCCTCGGTAGTTGACGTGATTGCCTCCGAGCATGGAGAGGTTTTGCAGTCGGCTTTGCGAGTTTTTGAGCTGCTTTTGTTGCGCGAGATTGGCCTGCTGCCGCAGTTAGACACCCAAACCCTGACCCTTCATCCGCTCGAAGCCCAGGCAAGATACAGCCTCACTCCTGAAGGTGGCTTGAGCCAGAGCCGTGATTCAGACCGCTTCAGCCTCAGTGGTGCACAGTGGTTGGCCTTGCAGCAGTCCTTGTTGCCGGACGCAGCGTTTACTGCCACCCTGCGCGCCTGCTCCGAGGTGATGCCGGAGCTCAAACCCCAACTGCGCGGCCTGCTCAACTACCATTGTGGCATTGGCATCCTGAAAACACGCCAGATGATGCTCGACATTCAATCCTTATCGTGACCTGCAACACGCAAGCAACCCAAGTCAACAGTTTCAATTCAACGCCTTCAAGCTCACGTTTTTATGTCAACTGCCCTGTCAGTCAATTTAAATAAGGTCGCCCTGGTCCGTAACTCCCGCCATTTGGGTATTCCCAGTGTTGTCCGTGCGGCAACCCTGTGCTTGCAGGCCGGTGCTCATGGCATCACGGTCCACCCCCGGCCCGATGAGCGACACATCCGAGCGAATGATGTGCATGACTTGGCCGCGCTTCTCAAAGACTGGCCCCAGCAAGAGTTCAATATCGAAGGCAACCCGTTTCACAACCTGATGGATTTTGTGCGCCAGGTGCGCCCCCACCAATGTACCTTTGTGCCTGATTCCGAAGGTCAGCTCACCAGTGACCATGGCTGGAACTTGAGCCTTGATGGCATACGCCTTCGCCCCTTGATCGAAGAAGCCCAATCGCTGGGCGTGCGTGTCAGCCTGTTCATGGACGCCGATGCTCACGCAATGGCGGCTGCCAAGGCCGTGGGGGCGGACCGGGTAGAGCTGTACACCGAGCCCTATGCTGCAGCACTGGCAGGAGCCGGGCAGGCGGCCCAACTGCAGCGCTTTGCCGCGGCAGCCCAGGCTGCGCAAGCTTGCGGCTTGGCGGTTAACGCTGGCCACGACCTCAACCGCGACAACCTTGTCGCGTTTTTGCGCGATGTGCCGGGCGTGCAGGAGGTCTCTATAGGCCACGCCTTGATTGCCGATGCGCTGGAGCTGGGCTATGCGGCCACCGTTCACGCCTATTTGCAATGCATCACGCGGGCAGCGCCATGATTTACGGTATCGGCACGGATATTTGCGATATCCGGCGCATACGCGCCAGCTTGGACAAACACGGTGAGCGCTTTGCCATGAAAATCCTCAGTGCAGCCGAATTTGCTACCTGGAAGGCGCGCAGTGCCCGTTGGCCCGAGCGCGGCGTGCGCTACTTGGCGACCCGCTTCAGTGCCAAAGAAGCTTTTTCCAAAGCCATAGGCCTGGGCATGCGCAAGCCCATGACCTGGCGGCTATGCGAAGTGGGCAACTTGCCCAGCGGTAAACCCACCCTCGTGCTGCATGAGGGGCTCAAACAATGGTTTGAAGCACAGCACCTGAGCGCCCACATCAGCGTGACAGACGAATCTGAATACGCCGCCAGCTTCTGCGTTGTGGAGAAGAAAGAACTCTAGCGCCAGGCAATCAGCCTTTTGATCATATGCCCGAAGTTTGACAACTCCATCGACTCAAAGCCATTTTGCAATCTGCATAATCAGCGACCTCATCAATCGCATTCAACTCTTGACCCGCCATGACTTTTCACGCGCCCCTGATCATTGATATTGCCGGCCTTGGCTTGTCCAAGACCGACCGGCGACGGCTCAAGCATCCTTTGGTAGGAGGCTTGATTTTGTTTGCCCGAAATTGGCATGACCGTGCGCAACTCAGCAGCCTGTGCCGGGAAATCAAGAAAATCCGTCAGGACCTGCTGATTTGTGTGGATCACGAAGGTGGTCGTGTGCAGCGGTTCAAAACCGATGGCTTTACGCATCTGCCAACCATGCGGACTTTAGGCCAGATGTGGTTGGAGGACGGCAAGACTGGACCTGGCACGGGCGCCCTTCGAGCCACGCAAGCTGCCACGGCCTGCGGTTTTGTGCTGGGGGCTGAGCTTCGCGCTTGTGGCGTTGACTTAAGCTTCACGCCAGTGCTGGACCTGGACTTTGGCGAGAGCAGCGTGATTGGCGACCGCGCCTTTGCGCGTGATGCGCGGGTGGTCAGCCTACTGGCCAAAAGCCTGATGCATGGCTTGCTGCAAAGTGGCATGGCCAATTGCGGCAAGCATTTCCCTGGTCATGGCTTTGTCCGGGCCGATTCACACACCGATATTCCTGTCGATCACCGTGGTTTGAAAACCATACTGGCAGACGATGCTGCGCCTTACGCTTGGCTTAGCAACACATTAAGTAGTGTTATGCCTGCACATGTGATTTACCCCGCTGTGGATGCGCGCCCGGCAGGTTTTTCAAGCAAATGGCTCAACGGTATCCTGCGCGGACAACTGGCGTTTCAGGGGGCCATCTTCAGCGATGACCTCAGCATGGCCGGAGCCCGTCTGATAGACGGCGTTCAGGTGAGCTACCCTCAGGCGGCTGTTGCAGCGCTCAATGCGGGTTGCGACATGGTGTTGCTGTGTAACCAGAGCATGGATGGCGGGGAGGCGGTGGACGACCTGATCAACGGCCTGACCGAGGCGAATGTGAAAGGGCACTGGCAGATGAGCGAAGTCAGCGATGAACGCCGCACGGCCTTGCTGCCCCAGTCCCCAGCCCTGGCTTGGGACGAGCTGATGGTTCACCCAAGTTATATGGCTGCACTGGATCTGATGGCTTAGAGCCCGAGCAGGCGAACAGCATTGCCTTTCAAAATACCCGGCATGACTTCAGGCTTGAAACCTGCCACTTCAAAATCTTTCATCCAACGCTCGGGAGTGATCAACGGGTAGTCGCTGCCAAACAGCACCCGGTCTTTGAGCAGTGTGTTGGCATATTGCACCAGTTGCTTGGGGAAGTACTTGGGGCTCCAGCCTGAGAGATCAATCCAGACATTGGGCTTGTGGGTTGCCACACTTAGTGCTTCGTCCTGCCAAGGGAAGCTCGGGTGAGCCATGACGATCTGCATGTCGGGGAAATCAATGGCTACATCGTCAAGGTGCATCGGGTTGCTGTATTCAAGCCGCAGGCCGCCGCCGCCGTGCATGCCGCTGCCAATGCCACTGTGTCCCGTGTGAAAGATGGCAGGTAGCTTGAATTCGTTAATCACTTCATAGATCGGCCAGGCCATCTTGTCATAGGGGTGAAAGGCCTGTACGGTGGGGTGAAACTTAAAGCCCTTGACTCCGTGGTTTTTGATCAGCCGCTCGGCCTCACGTGCACCCATCTTGCCTTTGTGCGGGTCGATGCTGGCAAAAGCAATCATCATGTCGCTGTTTGCTTGCGCTGCATCGCAAATTTCTTCGTTGGGAATGCGCTGACGCCCCATTTTGGACTCCGCATCCACCGTGAACATGACCAAACCGATCTTTTTTTCGCGGTAATAGGCAATAGTCTCGGCTATGGTGGGCCTGCGGTTGCTGCCGAAGTACTTGTCTGCAGCACGATCGTATTCCTCGCCATAGTTGTCAAACGGGTTGCGGCAACTAACCTCGGCGTGGGTGTGAATGTCGATGGCGATCAGATTGGCATGGTCCATGAAAATCCTCAGGTAAATGCTGACGGCAACTGCCTTCAGTGGGTGTGAATTGATTGTTAAAAAAGTTGAGGGTATTTCAAGCCTCAAACTGACTGGCGTTCTTGCCTTTGAAGGGGGCGTAAAACGCTTTGATGGACGCCATGTCGGCCTCAATGTCGCCGGTGGGTTCGAACACAGGGCCCAGACCGCTGATTTTCTTTTGGTAGTCCATATAGGCCATTACGATGGGTACGCCGGCACCCAGGGCGATGTAGTAAAAACCGGTTTTCCAGTAGCGGGTTTTGCTGCGGGTGCCTTCGGGCGGTACCACCAACTGCAGCGGGCCGTCCGCTTGCCTGATGGCCGCAATTGAGGCGTCTACCAGGTTGCTTGATTGACTGCGGTTGACGGGGATGCCGCCTAACCACATCATCAAGCCGCGAAAGGGCGGTTTGAATATTTGTTCCTTACCCATCCAGTAAATAGAGAGCTTGAGGGAGAAGGCCACCATCAGGGTGTAGGGCAAATCCCAGTTGCTGGTGTGGGGAGCGGCTATGAAGACGCACTTGTCGCGGCCTGCAGGCAGTTGGCCCTCAATCTTCCAGCCTGTCAGTGTGAGAAACCCAACCGAAAAGGCCCGCAGCAAGGTGTTGACCACCGGTGTGTCAAAAATAGTGCGATGCATGGGGTTCAACTTTCGCGGCGCAGAGCCGGGAACAGGATCACATCGCGAATACTGGGGCTATCGGTGAGCAGCATCATCAGGCGGTCTATGCCGATTCCGCAACCGCCGGTAGGCGGCATGCCGTACTCCAGCGCCCGCACAAAGTCGTGGTCGAAATACATGGCTTCGTCGTCGCCACTGTCTTTGGCGCTGACCTGGGCATGAAAGCGAGCGGCTTGTTCTTCGGCATCGTTGAGCTCCGAGAAGCCGTTGCCGAATTCACGCCCGGTCACGTACAGCTCAAAGCGCTCGGTCACCTCAGGCCGGGTATCGCTGGCGCGTGCCAGTGGAGAGATCTCGACCGGATGCTCACAAATAAAGGTGGGTTGCCAGAGCTTTTCTTCCACCATCTCCTCAAAGTACATGACCTGTAAAGTTGCCAGAGACCGGCTTGACAGCTTGTCTTTGTCTTCTCGCATCCCCAGTTTTTTCAGCTCATTCACTAGCCAGCTTACGTCGTCTACATGATTGCCGGCGCCGGTGTGCTTCAAAATCGCCTCCCGGATGGTCAGCCGCTCAAAGGGTTGGGACAAGTCAACTGCTTTGCCCGCATAGCTGAGCTGCGTGGTGCCCACCGCCTGCATGGCGGCATGCCGGATCAGCGCCTCGGTGAAGGTCATGAGGTCCTGGTAATCCCAGTAGGCCGCATAAAACTCCATCATGGTGAATTCGGGGTTGTGCCTCACCGAGATGCCTTCATTGCGGAAGTTTCGGTTAATTTCAAACACCCGCTCAAAGCCGCCCACAATCAAGCGCTTGAGGTAAAGCTCGGGGGCGATACGCAAAAACATCTCCTGGTCCAAGGCATTGTGGTGGGTGGTAAACGGTTTGGCATTGGCGCCGCCTGGAATCGGGTGCAACATGGGCGTTTCTACTTCCAGAAAATGGTGTGACACCATGAAGTCCCGGATTGAGCTGACGGCCTTGCTGCGTGCAACAAACCGTTTGCGTGCGTCTTCGTCGGTCATCAAATCGATATAACGCTGGCGGTATTTGACCTCCTGGTCAGCAATGCCATGGAACTTGTCGGGCATTGGGCGCAGGCTTTTGGTCAGCAAGCGCACCTCACTGGCATGGATAGAGAGTTCGCCAGTTTTGGTCTTGAAGATACGGCCTTCTGCGGCCACGATGTCGCCCAAATCCCAGTGCTTGAACTGTTCATAGACCTCGTCGCCGACTTCTTCGCCTTTGACGTAAACCTGAATACGACCGGTGCTGTCCTGCAGCGTACAAAAACTGGCTTTGCCCATCACGCGCTTGAGCATCATGCGGCCTGCGACTTTTGCTGTGCTGTTCTGCTCCAGCAGGCCTTCAGGCGTTTGCCCGGCATGGGCGGCAAACAGGTCCTGCGCATGGTCGGCAGGTTTGAAGTCATTGGGGAAGGCGGCGCCCTTGCCGTCGCGCTCATGCTGACGAATCACCTTGAGTTTTTCTCGACGCTCGGCAATGAGCTGGTTCTCGTCCGTAGGGGTGATGGCGTC
>JBILKC010000351.1:0-2838 GCA_044376885.1 Hylemonella sp.
TGGTCTTTGGTGGTGGGGTCGATGGTGCGCCAGAAGTGCTCCACCAATTGTGCATAGCTCACTTTGGCAGGATCAAACACAATCTCCACCACTTCGGCGTGGCCGGTGGTGTTCGATGAAACCTGTTGGTACGTGGGGTTCAAGGTGCGCCCGCCCGTGTAACCGGATGTGGTGGAAAGTACGCCAGGCACCTTGTCAAAATCGGACTCGACACACCAGAAACAACCACCGGCAAAGACCGCCTTTGCCGTGGCGGGCGCAGCAGTGCTGCCCGCGGCGCTTGGGCCTTGCGCGGACACTTGCTGGCCGAGGCACAGCAGGCCCAGAAGACCTAACAGGGAGAAAATGAATCGTCGGTTCATGGTGTACCTTTCCAGTGCGTAGTATGCGAGTTGGTCGGGCGAAGCGACCAAATCTTTCACTTCACTTGGGATTATGGTGAGAAACAGTGGACATCAGAGGCACGGCCAGTAATCGGCAGCGCTGCGAGCTCGGCGTCAGTTACATTTTGGAGATGATCACTGGCCAGGCAGTTTTAGCAGACGCTAGCATCGGCACCGTGCCGGACGACGACTGCTGGCTGGACGACCCGGCACAGCACGACCATGTCCTGGGAGTCTTCGAGTCAAATGGCAAGCGTGTGGTTTCCGCGCGCGGGGATGCAGGTGCTGCAGTGATGAGCAGCTTCGCAGCAACCCTGAAGTGCCTTGGGCTTTTCGGGTTGACGCTTGTGTTGGCGCTCCCTTTCAGTCAAGCAAGGGCACAAGCCCAATCACCCTCACTGCTCAACTTTGCGGCAGTAGGCCCGGGCTGGCGGCTTGCCACCTTCCCTCAACAAACCATGCCGGTAACTGTGTACTCCGATACCACCGAATCTGGAAGAACTGCGCTGCGTATGGAGGCCCGGAGCTCCTATAGTCCGCTGCTAAAGACACTAGCGCCAGCTGCGGCGGTGAAACAAGTGCGCTGGTCATGGCGCGTGGGTCAGCAAAGCAGCGCGATCGATCTGCGCAGCAAAGCCGGTGATGACGCGTCTGCCAAAGTCTGTATGAGTTTTGTCTGGCCGGACGACCGCGTGCCTTTTTTCGAACGCCAGCTCTTGCGCCTTGCACGCACACGGGGCAACCCGGAATTGCCCGCCGCGACGCTGTGCTGGGTTTGGGCAAATGCCGAGCAACCTGGCGAGATGATTGAGAACCCTTACACCCGCAGGGTGCGGAGCATCGTTTTGAGAAATAGTGAGCAAGTGGGGTCTGGATGGCTGGATGAACAACGGGACGTCATGAAAGACCTGCACCTGGCCTTTGGCGATGAGTGGCCGGCCGGAGCCCCTGAACCCTTAGCTACTGCTATCTTTTTGGCTGCAGACGCAGACAACACGCTCAGCCACTCAGTTGCCTGGATTGCCGGCTTGCGCTACGAGTAGGGCATCGGTATCAGCACCTTGTCACCTCCAGACCATTTCGCATGGCAAGCTGACGTTGAATGTTTTACCTCGCCATACGTGGTGAGACTCGCTACTGGTACTTTGCGGCTGTAATGAACTCGCTGAAGGTCTCGCACCACACGATGACTGTTGAGAAATTTGCCGGATCGATGCCGGCGGGAACGGGAACTACAAAGTTGTCGAAGGTCTTGACGTCCCCCACCCTAACCATCCGTGCCTTGAGTCTTTTGAAGTCCGCCTCCGTCTCTACAAACTCCGGTGAGAGATAAAGTTTGTAGTCGGGCCCTGGCGACAACTTGCCAACCAGTGAGACGGCATTGGGCGACACAAAAACTGTTCCTTCGCCCCAATGCAGCGCATCACTGTCCTTAAGTTCTCTCCTGAACTGACCGCTGAACTGAACCTGGGTCGTCGCTGCTTTCAACTCGGTCGCTGTTGGCGCCTCGGGTGCAAGCAGTATCGGCAAGACATAAATGCCCGCAGCAAAGCCGACAACAGCCACCGCGACATGGGATGCAACGAGGTAGAGTGTTGTACGGATTTTCATTTGTGATGGGGCCTTGCTCTATTGCTGTTTGGGGCCTTCTGTCAAACGACGACCCAGCGATATACCGTAAGGCGCAGCGCGTGCTGGAATCATTGGGTCGGCCGATGCCTCTACGCCTTTAGGCATGTTCATCGGGTTGAACGTGATATTCAGACAAGCACCGCCGGCGTCTTCTGACACAGAGGTCACCCTCAGGGTTCCCAAAGTCACTTTTTTGCGTCCCTCCGGTAATGGCACAGTGGCGTTGTCAATAATGTCACCGGGTTGCGCCAGTTCCAAATTGAAGTTAAAGGCCACCTTGCCGTCTTTCACCCGCTGACGCAGGTCGTCAAACAGAAAGCTCGCGCCCTTAGCCTTGGCTTCGTCATCACTCAGGCCCTGAACACCGGCCACCGGCTCAAAAATCCATTTCCCGAACTGCTTTGCACCACTGGCGTTGACAAAGCCAAAGCCATGTACACCCCAGTAGTTGACACTTGCAAAACTGGCCGGCACAGGCTGTGAGGCAAAGTATTTGCCAATCAGAAGAACTTCGGGGTTGGCATCGTTAAATGCCTTGACCTTCGCAGGATCAGCTTGCTTGGTTGCGGGGTCAGCCTGACGCGAGGCCAGCAGACCAATGAATTGCTGTGGCGATGAGGCACCGAAGACAGGGGAAGAAATATTACCCATCTGCCATATTTCTCCATTGGGCAGATTGAATTGAAGTGCCAAGTTGCGCTGCGATTTGGCATTGTCCGGGGCCTTGGGGTTGGCACCGCCTACAGAGAAGCGCACAACAACCGGTATTGGCCTGCCTGTAAACACCGATGCACTCGATAGGTTACGGGCGTCGGCAGTGGCC
>JBILKC010000086.1:0-9530 GCA_044376885.1 Hylemonella sp.
CACGGTGCAGCGCATCACCCAGGTGATACACCCGGTGGGGCGTGGCAAGAAAAAAGCCCTGCTGGCGCACATCATCAATGAACACAACTGGAGCCAGGTGCTGGTGTTCACCCGTACCAAATTTGGCGCCAACAATGTGGCCGAATTTTTGGAGAAAAACGGCATCAGCGCCATGGCCTTGCATGGCAACAAGAGCCAGGCCGCCCGCACACAGGCACTGGCCGGCTTCAAAAGCGGCGAAGTACGCGCCCTGGTGGCCACCGACATTGCCGCACGTGGCATAGACATTGATGATCTGCCGCATGTGGTGAACTACGAGATACCCAATGTGAGCGAAGACTATGTGCACCGCATTGGCCGCACCGGCAGGGCCGGAGCCGATGGCGCAGCCGTTAACCTGGTGTGCCTGGATGAAGAAGGCTTTATGCAGGACATCGAGCGCTTTACCAAGCAAAACATCGAGGTCAAGATTGTTGAAGGTTTCGGACCCGAGCCCGGCGAGCAGGCCGAGCCCATTGCCATGGGTCGCCAGACCATTTGGGGTGGCGCAGGCAAGCCGCCCAGCCGCGATGTGATGCAGGCAGCCGCCAAAGCAGCGCGCACCGAGATGCTGCAGCGCGTGCGCGAGAACCGCTCTGCCCAAGGCGATCGGGGTGGCCCGCGCAACGGTGGTCCGCGCAACGGTGGGCCGCGCAACGCAGACGGTGGTGGTGGCGGTGGTGGTGGCCGGGGAGGCCCAAGGCCGCAAGGACAACGGGTGCCCCAGCCGCGCGGTCCTAACAACCGGGCCACGGACGATCAGCCACCACTTCATTTTGGTCAGGGCAATGGCGGTCGGGGCGGCGCGCCCAGGCCCTCTACCCAAGGTCAACCCGACCCCATGCGCACCAGTGTGGACATGATGTCTGAACGTGGCCCCCGGCGCGGTGGGAATTTTGGCGGCGGCAATCGCAATGCTGGCGGCTACGGCGGTGGCGGTGGATACGGCGGCGGCGGTGGCTATGGCGGTCAACGCTCGGGTGGTGGCGGTGGTGGTCGTGGCGGCAATGGTCCACGTGGGCCGGGCGGTTCCCGCGGCCCTTCTGGCCGGTAAAACCTGCCCTACAAACAGCCGCAGGCTTTGCCCTGACTCTTTGCCCTGACTCTTTGCCCTGACTGACTCCTAGGATTGCGCGGTATGAACACACCCACCACCCCTGTTTCATTTGGCCTGAAAGGGCGGGTGTGCCTGGTCACCGGTGGGGCGCAGGGGATTGGGGAGGCCTGCATCCGGCGCTTTGCCCAGGAAGGTGCCCATACCGTCATTGCCGATGTGGACGATGCGCGCGGCCTGGCCCTGGCCCATGAGTTGGGCGGGCTTTTTGTGCACTGTGATGTGGGCCAACACGATCAGGTGCAAGCCCTGCTGGCCCAGACCCTGGCGCGCTTTTCACGCATCGACGTGCTGGTCAACAATGCCGGCATTTTCAAGGCAGCTGATTTTCTGGAGATTACCGAGGCCGACTTCGATGCCGTGCTGCGCGTCAACCTCAAGGGCGCGTTTCTGGTGGGTCAGGCTGTGGCCCGCGAAATGGCCAAGGTGGGCAAAGGCAGCATCATCAACATGAGTTCGGTTAATGGCACGCTGGCCATTCCCAGCATTGCCAGCTACAACGTGAGCAAGGGCGGAATCAACCAGCTTACCCGCGTGATGGCTCTGGCGCTCGCCGACAAAGGCATTCGGGTCAATGCTGTGGCTCCCGGCACCATTGCCACCGAGCTGGCCAGCAAGGCGGTGCTGACCAGTGAATCCGCCCGCCAGCGCATTTTGAGCCGCACGCCCATGGGCCGCCTGGGCCATCCTGGCGAGGTGGCAGACACGGTGGCCTATCTGGCCAGCGATGCGGCCAGCTACATCACCGGCGAAATTGTGGTGGTTGACGGGGGTCGCATGACCCTGAACTACACCATGAGCTGATATTGCGCGCTATCAATAGCCTCTAAAAATGGCAAGGTGTTCGCCTGTGCGGAGCTGAATTTGAAAACTTAAAACGGCGTTTCGACATCAAGAAACACCCGCTCAGAACTTTCCTGAGATCACGGCCTTAGCCAGTACGAGCTGTTTGTACTTGCTTTCAAAAGAATCAATTGTCATTGCACTAGGACCGAAGAATCCACCCAGTTCAATTTTTTCGCCAAGGGCAAAGACGGCAAATCTGTAGGTGTGGACGCCATCGGGTGGACACATGCCCTCGTATCCCTTGTAGCCACCGGTCGTTCTACCCGCATCACCGTCTATTTTCTCTCCGGCTGCAATCTCAAGTTCGTCGCTCTTTTTAGGAATGTTGAAGAGATTCCAATGGACCCAAACTCTACCCGCTGGTCGAACCGCATCCGGATCATCCGAGACGACCGCGAGAAATTTCGCTTCTTTGGGAATATTTTTTATCGATAGCTGCAGCGAAAGATCCTTGCCGCCCTGCTGTCTGCAGGCGTGGGCTCTTTCAATTTTTCCGTCTTGAATAGAAGCCGAGGCCAAGGACAACTGGTCAGCAAACACAAGCGATGAAGCCAACACAAGAAGCCCAATTGCCAAAAATCGGGTAAACACGTGCAAAAAATTGGACATATCAAACTCCATGAGAAAAAGGTGGATTCATGTACAGGATGCCTGATGTACAAACACTTCAGCTGGGGATAACGATAGCAAATTCACAGCCACAGGCAAGTCATACACACCCTAAGGGTGATTGCCCGGTTGCTATGCATAGCCAACCGTGTCCAGCGCCCAGGAGAGCGTGGTAACAAAGCGACGGTGCGAGTGAGGCACATGCTAGACTGTTTTGGCATTGCGAGTCGGGTCTTGAAGGAGAGGCGCATGAGCATTTTGATTTCTAATCGGTCGCTGCCATGTTTAAGTACTGGCCTTTGGTCCAGAACGGCCTTCGCCGCGGGGCTGATGGCCTTTCTGACTTCCAACGTCCATGCCGAGACGCCGCAGATCGTTCCCAGTCCGCCACCCTCACCCGTCCAAGCTCCCCCGCCCGAGCAGATGGCACCGGCCAACGGCAAGGTCACCTATCGCGGCACCTACACCGGCACTGTGGCTCCGCTGGGTAGGTCGCGACAGCCGCCGACCGAGGTCGCGGGCGCAGTCACTATCGAGCTGACCTTCGAGGGGGCCGCAGTCACCGGTCGGTTCGAGACCACCGGCGCTCGAGACAGCTTCCGCGTGAGCGGCGTGCGCGAGGGCAACGGCTGTAAGCTGTACAACGGGATGCTGACCTCGATGGTAGGCACCTGCTCCGCCCGCAACTTCCAGGCTGTGCTCACTCCGGGCGGCGCGCGTTCTCAGCCGAGTTTCATCGAGTTCCAGGCGGCTGCCGAGTCAGTGATGGACCAGGACGCGATCCGTCGGCAGCGCGAGGCCGCCAGCGCCGCCGACGCCGAGCGCCAGGAACGGTTGCTACGTTCGTTGCCGCCGGTGCCGGGCACGGCATCGCCCCCGAAGCGTTAGGTGACCTGTTATGCACGCACTTGTCGTTCGACCTGTTTCGATTGCACGCCTTCTGGTTGGCGGTCTGGCGCTCACGGTCGCCCTCGTCCTGCTGCTGACGTGGCCCCATGCCGCGTCAGCAGCGACTGATCCCGTGCGGGCAAAAGTCGAGCGCGCAAACAAGTTGCACGAGGCTGGTCAGTACACGCAGGCACTTGCGCTGTTCCAGGAGGCCGCGCAACAGGGAGACTCGCACGCCATGTTCTACATCGGCTGGATGACACGGGCTGGGCAGGGCGGGCGCGCCGATGGCCCTTACGCGCGTCGCTGGTTTGAGGAGGCCGCGCTGCGAGGCAGCCGTGGTGCGATGCGCGAGCTGGGCCGGATGAACCTGGAGGGCTCGGGCGGACCGCGAAACGCCGAGATCGCAGTAAAGTGGCTGGGCGAGGCGATCCGCCGGGATGATCTCGACGCGATGGAGATCCTTGCGATCGCTTACTACCAGGGCTCGATCGGCCGGACCGACTACGGCCTTGCCATGAAGTGGTTCCGTTATCTCGCGGGTCGCGGCGTTTCGAACGCAATGAACTGGATGGGCGTGATGTACGCGGAGGGCGCGGGCGTGCCGCAGGACAACTGCCAGGCCGCTGACTGGTACCGCAGGGCCGTGAAGGCGGACTCTGCAGGCGCGACTCCTGCCCGGTTTAACCTCGGCAGGTTCCACCAGTTCGGCTTGTGTATGCCCGTGGATCTGGCGAAGGCGCGCGAGTTGTTCCAGACGGCCTTGCGATTCGGAGACGAAGACTCGAAGGAGGCGCTCGCGTCGCTGGATCGTGGACCCGCGCTCTCGGGGAGCGGCCGCGAGGAGACCCGGTACGAGAAACGGCCCGACTATTGGATGATCGAGCGATACACGCCGCCTCCACCTCCGCCACCGACCTACGTACCACCCATTTCGCCGTTTTACGGGCAGCCCTGCTGGGGCTGCTGAGCTCGGCACAGACCCCTGTGCTAGGTGTTACCGAGAGACTTTTTTAGAATATTTAAACCCGGCCAAAACAAAAAGCTTATAACCAACATATGAAATCCATACTTCACACCATGCTTCGCGTTGGCAATATGCAGCGCTCCATAGACTTCTACACCCATGTGATGGGTATGAAACTGCTGCGCACCACCGACCGCCCGGACCAAAAATACACCTTGGCTTTTGTGGGCTATGCCAGCAACCCCGAACAAGCCGAGCTGGAATTGACCTACAACTACGGCACTGAGAAGTACGACATGGGAACAGCCTATGGGCATGTGGCCCTCGGGGTTGAGGATGTCTATGCGGCCTGCGAAAAAATCCGCAACGAAGCGCCTAAATACGGCGGGGCCATCACCCGCGAAGCAGGGCCGGTCAAGGGCGGCGACACCCTGATCGCCTTTGTGACCGATCCCGATGGCTACAAGGTTGAGCTGATCCAGCGCAAAGCCTGAGGGTCCACGCCAGCATGAGCAAACCGCGCGATCCGGCCGACATGTTGTCGCGCACGATGGCGCAGTGGGGGGGTCGCGAAGACCTGTGGGTCTTTGCCTATGCCTCCCTGATCTGGCGGCCGGATTTTGAGGCGAAAGAACGGCACCTGGCACGCGTTCATGGCTGGCACCGGGCTTTGAAGATGTGGAGTGTGATCAATCGCGGCACACCTGCCAATCCGGGCCTGGTGTTCGCGCTGCTCTCAGGGGGAAGTTGCACAGGCGTGGTCATGCGGGTTGCGCGTCGACATGGGGCGGCTGTGCTTGAGCAGCTCTGGGGCCGTGAAATGCTCACCGGCGTTTATGACCCCAAGTGGCTGCGCTGCACCACCGAGCACGGCACCACCCGGGCGCTGGGCTTTACCTTGTCGCGTCAAAGCCCGAGCTTTACCGGCCACCTCAGCCCGGAGCGTTACCGGGATATTTTTACCAGCGCATCGGGTCGGTTTGGCTCCACCCGGGACTATGCCAGCCAAACTTTTGATTGCCTTTTGGGGCATGGCATACACGACCGGCAGCTCGGTCAGCTGCTCAGGCTGACCTGAACGTCTAGGTTTAGTGGCCCAGTTCGCGTCTGTGCAACAACAGTTGCTGTGCACGCTCCAGGTCTTGCACCGTGTCGATATCGGTGACGCAGCCCGCATCGTCAATTTCAATTTTGATAGCACCAAGTGCTTTCAAAATAAGGGCTGCACCCTGATTTCCCTGTAAATCCATCAGCGCGGGGCCGCAGCTGGCAGCAAACCGAACCGGGTGACCGCCTTGGCCTTCAAAGCAAGGCACCACCACGCGGTGCGCAGTGTCAACCTGGGCGATTCTCTGCAGGGTCTGGGCCTGAACCAGGGGCAAATCTGCGGGAAGAATCAGCCAGCCATCGGCATCCGGCGTTGCACGCACCGCCGCCGCAATTGAATCGCCCATGCCGGGATGGCCCACAGCTTCCACATGAAAAGGCAAGCCGCTGGCCCGCACCGCATCCAGGGTGTGCTCAAGCACAGGTTTGTCCAGCAACAGCGCCTGCAATTTATGGGTCTGGCCGCCTGAGGCCAGAAAGCGCTCTCCCCGGCCGGAGGCAAGTACGATCACGGTGGGCAGCATAAACAGGCGTTCTGATCCGCAAGGTTTCTATACTCGGAGTATGACCAATATTGCCGACCTCAGGAAAAGTTACGAGCGCGCCGAACTCAGTGAAGAGGCTTCGCTCAGCGACCCGCTGCTGCAGTTTGAGCAATGGCTCAAAGAGGCTATTGAGGCCCAGGTGCCTGAGCCCAACGCCATGACGCTGGCCACCGTGGGCCCCAACCTGCGGCCCTCAACCCGGGTGGTGCTGATCAAGGGCCTGGACGCACGGGGAATTGTGTGGTTTACCAATTACGAGAGCCAGAAAGGCCTGGAGCTGGCCGGCAACCCCTATGCTGCCCTGCAGTTTCATTGGGTAGAGCTTGAGCGGGTGGTGCGCATCGAAGGTCTGGTTGAAAAAATCAGCGCTGCTGAGAGTGACGAGTACTTCAATAGCCGCCCGCTGGATTCACGCATAGGTGCCTGGGCCAGTCCGCAAAGCCAGGTGATAGCCAACCGGGGCGTGTTGGTGGCCAATGCCGTGCGTTATGGCGCTCAGTTTTTATTGCACCCTCCCCGCCCGCCGCACTGGGGCGGCTACCGCCTGAAAGCCGACCAGTGGCAGTTCTGGCAAGGCAGAAAAAGCCGTCTGCATGACCGGCTGCGCTACACGCCCGACCCTCAAGGCGGCTGGGTTCGCGAACGGCTTGCACCTTAAAACCGGCCGGCCAGAAACATCGTGACCGGAATCGTGACGAGCGCCATCACGGTTGAAACCACCACACTGGCCATGACCAATTCTTCGGCCACTTCGTAGCGCTGGGAAAACAGGAACACGTTGGCGCCTATCGGCATGGCGGCAGCCACCACCATGACCACCAAGGGCAGGCCCTGAACACCGAACAGGATTGCCAATAGCGTGACCAGAGCCGGATGCACGATATTTTTTGCACCGGCCAGGGCCAGGGCTGCGCGCCAATGCGCACCGGTCTGGGTGGCCGACAGCGTCAGGCCCACCAGCAGCAAGGCCAAGGGACCAAAGGCATTTCCCAGCCACAGCAGGGGCTTGTCCAGCAATTCGGGAATCAGCCAGCCGGTCTGGGCGAACAGCAGTCCGGCAATGATGGGCAGCGTCACCGGGTGAATCACCGCACTGGCCAGGGCTTTGGCAACTGTGGTCAGCATGTGGCGCTGCGCCCCAGCAACGGGTTTGGCCTCGTGCGCCAGCGCCACCTCCAGCACCACGGTGCCTGACGTCAGCAAGACCAGGGCATGCACCGAGACCAGGGTGAGCAAAATCACCAGCGCATCCGGCCCGTAAGCCAGACCAACCAAGGCAATACCAATCATGACCGTATTGCTGAAGGTGCACGCCAGCGCCAGCACCGCCCCGCGCCGGTTAAAGCCCTGCACCAGCAGCGTAGCCAGAAACAAAATGCCCACGGCCACGAAGTAAGCACCAACCGGCCTGAAATCCAGCTGCTCCAGGTGAACGCCGCTCATGGTGCGAAACAGCAAGGCGGGGGTGAGGATCACGAACACCAGGTTCGACAAGTCTTTTGATGCCTCAGCCCTTATCCAGCCTTGTTTACCCGCTATGTAACCAATAGCAATCAAAAGAACCACGGGAATCAGGGCGGACAGGACAGGTGAAGACACAAAAACTTGCTGGGGTGACGTGAGGTGCAATACCCGCCTATGGTAGCGCGGCTATCAGGCCAACTTTTTAGACCCGGTCACCCCGGGTCTAAAAACTGACCTGCAAGCCGACCTTCAGGTTTTGCCCTGGAAGCGGCGCTTTTCCGGGGGCGGTTTGCGTCAGGATCGAGCTTGACGAATAGGCCAGCGTATTGCCGATGTTGGTCACTCGTGCGTACCACAGCAGATTGGAACGCGACGCCTTCATGCGGTAGGTGGCCGCAGCATTCCAGAGCGTATAGCCCGCCGTGGCCAGCTGCCCGTCCGGCACCCTGTCCTGGGCGGCCAGTTGGTCTACTCCCAGACGGGCACTCCAGGCACCCTGTGACCAGATCAGTGTGGCACCCAGTCGCATGGGCGCAATTCTGGGCAGCGGCTGGCCGGTTGTGGTGTTGTCGGCACGAACCATATCCCCGCGCAGGGCCAGGTCCAGGCGCTGCGCGCCCTCCAGCAAGCGCATGGTTGCGCTGGTCTCCAGCCCGGTGAAGCGGGCTTGAACCTGGGTGTAGTTGTAGGTGGGCGGCGTGGTGGCGTTGTCCGTGAGCTCCAGACCAATGAAGTTGCTGAACTGGTGGTTAAACACCTGCACGCTGGCGCGGTTGGCTCCGCGCTTCCAGTCCAGCCCCACATCCAGATTGGTGGAACGCTCCAGGCCCAGGTTGGCGTCTCCCACTTCCTTGGTATTGGTGGCCACATGGTCGCCATTGGCAAACAACTCGTAGTCGCGCGGTGCGCGCTGGTTGGACGACAGGTTGCTGGTGGCCTGCCAGTCGGGGCTGAGCTTCCACAAGGCACCCAAGGCGTAACTGGCGGGGTTAAAGTTACGCACCCCTTCAGTGAAACCGGGCACTGTGGGATTGCCAAACGACTCCACCCGCACCGACTCAACACGGGCTCCGAAACTGAGCTTGCCCCAGCGACGGGCCAGTTCCTCGTAGGCAAATGCCGCCTGCTGGTTGGTGCGGCTAAAGGGCGCAAAGGCCTCGCTGCCGTCGGCAGAAAAGTCATGGTTCTCCAATTGCAGCCCCACCACGCCGCTCAGCGCGCCGCCCATCAGCACCAGGGGTCGATGACTCGCCTGCAGGCGCACATCATTGCCGGTGGTGCGAAACACCGTCTTGGCAACGCCGGCATCGTTTTCCGTGTGCTTGTACTCGGTACGGCTGATCTGGGCCTTGACCGACTGCAACAACCCACCCAGGTTACGCCGCTCACCCTCAACCGTCAGCTTGTTGGACTTCATGTCGATGAGTACCTCATCTTCCGCCACCGTTCCGTAACTGCTGGCAAAGGTGCTGATGGACGCACCCACATAACCGTGGTCAAAAAACAGCGAGCCCCCCAGGCTGCCACCCCAGGTCTGACTGGCCGAGTTGCAGATGCGCCGTGAAAACGTGCTGAGTCCGCCGCGCGTGCATTCCAGTGAGACAGGAACGCTGACATCCTGCGTGTTGCGACTCATCACATCGGCATGCAGGGCATAACGGTTGTTGCCCGCTTCGAGAACCGCAGCACCGCTTTGCTCGCGATTACCCGTTGCCAGGGCAGCATCGGTACGCCCGCTCACACCGCCTTTGGCATCAAATAGCGGTTCACGCGGAATACGGTTGTCAATCAGGTTCACCACACCGCCTACGGCGCTGCCACCGTAAAGCAGGGAACCCGGGCCGCGCAAGACTTCAATGCGCTCTGTCACCAGCGGGTCCACGCTTACGGCATGGTCAAAACTCAGGCCAGAGACATCCAGCGTGGCACCCCCGTTGTTGAGGATGCGGAT
>JBILKC010000087.1:0-9507 GCA_044376885.1 Hylemonella sp.
GCTGCAAGGTGGCGTCATCCTGGATATCACTGGCCTGAACCGGGTACTTGACATCCAGGTCGGCCAGGTGACCGTGCAGGCCGGCATGATGATCATGGACCTGGAGCGAGCCGTGCGCGCTGATCCGATCGTGCCTGGCGGTCAGGAATTGCAGATGTATCCCAGCACCCGGGATACAGCGACCATTGGCGGCTTTATTGGTGGCGGCTATGGCGGCGCCGGCAGCGTTCGCAACGGCATACTCAAAGATCCTGGCAACGTCACCCTGATCCGCATCGTTACGCTGGAGGAAACACCGCGCATCATTGAGCTGCGCGATGCCGATATCCAAAAGGCGCACCACGCATTCGGCACCAACGGCATCATGACCACGTTGACGCTGGCACTCAAACCCGCAGTGGATTGGGTGCACCATATCGCCTTGTTTCCGAGTTACCGCAAGGCCCTCGAATTTGGTGTGGCCGCAACCGAGGCGGTGGCCCGTGCCAGCCCTATCAAGGGGTCTACTGCACCTGAACCGGGCCCGGGGCCGGTGCTTGACGCTTTTGAAATCACGGCGGTAGACCAGCGGTTTTCGCCTTTTTATGCCGACTCATTTGGCGATCGTTTCCCCCCAGACCGTGATGCCGTGTTCTCCATGGTCCATCCGCGAGACCTGCCGGGCTGGCGAGCGCTCATGCAGGCGCATGGTGGCGTTGAAACCATGGCCATGAACGAGGAAACCTTGACTGGCGCGGGTCTCGTGCCGGCCTTTGAATGCGCCTGGAACCACACCACCCTGATGGCGCTTCGCGTCGACAAAACCTGGACCAACCTTCAAACCGTTTACCCCTGGCCACTTGACCTGGACCTGGTGGAACGCCAGATGGCTCGCTATGGCGACGAAGTGCTGATGCACCATGAGTTTGGCCGGGACAGCCAGGGTTTTGTTGTGTTTGCCCTGCCACTGGTCGCGTTTATTGACAAAGACCGGGTCTACGACATTATTCGCGAGCATGAGGCCGATGGCTGCATCGTGTTCGACAACCATGTTTACACCATCGAGGGCGGCGGCATGAAGACCATCGACGAGGCTCAAATCAATCTCAAAAAAGTGGCCGATCCGCATGGCCTGATGAATCCGGGCAAAACCGAGGGCTGGAAGCCTGAGTACGTCAAGCCCTGACCATGCAAACCCTGATTGTCCACGCCCACCCTGATCCCGCCAGTTTCAGTGCCAGTCTGTTCCGGCTGGCCCAGGAAACATTGACCCGGCTTGGTCATCGGGTTCAGACCATCGACCTTTATGCCGAGGGATTTGATCCGGTTTTGTCGCTTGAAGAGCGTCAAGCCTACCTGGAATGCCCAGACTGGCTGGTGGCGCGTTTTGCATCGCACATCGACAAATTAACTCAGTGCGAGCATTTGCTTTTGGTCTACCCGACCTGGTGGTGGGGACCACCGGCCATGCTCAAAGGTTGGCTGGAGCGGGTCTGGCTGCCGAAAATTACCTTCGAGCCGCCAGGTCACAAGGGCCAAAGGCTCAAACCCAAGATGCAGCACATTCGCTGCTTTACAGTCATCACGCATGGCGGATCTCCCTGGTGGTGGCTCAAGCTGATCGGCGATCCGCACCGCAAGCTGATGATGCGCGGCATGCGAATGCTGTTTGCACGATCTTGCAAGACCAACTGGCTGCAACTGCACAGCATGAACAATGTCACACCCGCTGATTTGCAGGTCTTCCAAGACAAGGTTTGCAAACAGTTAAGTCGTTTGTGAGGAGAAAAGACCATGCACAACAACACAGGTCAGCCCCTGGCACGCTATGCAGCATGCAAACGCTTTGGCGACTATCTGTTTTGCAGTGGCGTGATTGCAGTAGACCCTGTCAGTGGCCGGGCCCAAGATCGCTATGACGATTTGCCCCTGGCCGCGCGCGAGGCCTTGCGCGCGCTGGGCTACGACACCGGCCAAGTCTCTGTGGACGTTTACGAGGCGCCGATTGTGGTGCAAAGCTGGCTGGTACTTGAAGGCATTCGCACGCTGATTGAGCCGCATGGGGCCCAACTGTCGGATGTCGCACGGCTGGTTCAGTATTTCCGGGATCTGCGCCACTACCCCGCCTACAACCGGGTACGCCATCTGTTCTTCCTTGAACCGGTCGTCAGTACCGTGGTCGAGGTCTCCCGCGTCTTGCCCAACGACATGGTGCTGCTGGAGGTTGAAGCCACCGTTTACGCACCACAAATAAATAGCCCCTGAGGTCGATCCGGCAAGCATAACAATTGCATTATTTTGATACCTTCGTTTCCTTCCCACATCCTTCAATTGATCGGAACTCCTATGTATTGCTCATCTCGCCTATGGATCACTGCTCTTTCTGCGGTCTGTGCCATGACAGCTGCGAATGCCCAGGAAAAATTTACCTACTTGACCAATTGGTACGCCCAGGCCGAGCATGGCGGGTTTTACCAGTCTGTGGCTGATGGCACTTACAAGGCAGCCGGCCTGGATGTCACCATCAAAATGGGAGGGCCTCAGGTCAACATCGTCCAGATCATGGCGGCGGGCCAGGCCGAGTGCATCATGGGGTATGACACCCAGACCATGAAACTGCGCGAGCAGGGCATCAATGCGGTGACCGTGGCAGCGGCATTCCAGAAAGACCCGGTGGTGCTGATCGCCCATCCAGAGGTAAAAAAATTCGAAGACATCAAGTCCAAAACATTGCTTATCAGCAGCGCTGGCTTGCAAACTTACTGGCCCTGGATGAAGGCCAAGTACGGTCTGCAGGACAGGCAGGTCAAGCCCTACACCTTCAACATACAGCCCTTTATTGCCGACAAAAACATGGTGCAGCAAGGCTATCTGTCTTCCGAGCCCTTTGCGATTGAAACTGAAGCCAAGTTCAAACCCACCGTCTTTCTGCTGGCCGATTACGGCTGGCCCCCCTATGCCACCACCATAGTCTGCATGGAAAAAACCGTCAAGGAGCGCCCCAAAGCGGTGGCTGCTTTTGTCAAGGCCTCTATGGAAGGCTGGAAAAAATACCTGACTGCGGATGCGTCCGCCGCAAACGCGCTGATCAAAAAAGACAATCCCAACATGACCGACATCAAGATTGCAAACGGCATCGCCCTGATGAAATCGACGGGTATGGTTTTCGGAGGTGACGCCGCCAAATTGGGGGTGGGTGTGATTACCGACGAGCGGATGAAAACCACCTTTGACATGATGGTGGCCAACAAGCTGATTGACCCCAAAGTTGATCTGAAAGCCACCTACAGTACGCAGTTTCTCAAAGACCTCAAGGTCATGCCCTGACGCTTCGGGTGTGAGCCTTCTACCCGTTATTGACCTCGGGCCTCTGCGCAAGGGCGATGCGGCTAATCGCGTCGAACTCTGCCGGCAACTTGACGCCTGCTGTCAGGACCATGGTTTTTTTTATATCATCGGGCACGGGATTGATGCGCAGCTGCGCGAGTCTGTTTTTGCACAGTCCCGGGCTTTTTTTGCGCTGCCGGACGAAGTTAAATCACGCTGGCATATCGACCGTTCTGACATCCGCCGTGGCTTTGACCCTGTAGGCTGGCAAAGCCTTGACCCCGGACAACCCGCTGACCTGAAGGAAAGTTTTTACCTGGGCGTTGACCGGGGTCCCGATGATCCGCTGGTGGTGGCCCGCACACCGAATCATGGCCCGAACCAGTGGCCCAGTGAAAGTCTGGTCCCCGGCTTTCAGTCTGACACCCAAGCTTATGCTGCCGCCTTGTCGGATGTCGGCTTGCAATTGATGGGTCTGCTGGCGCAGGCCCTCGAGTTGCCTGCGGATTACTTTGATCCTTTTTATTCAAATCCCATGCCGGTCTTGCGCCTCTTGCACTACCCGCCCCAAGCCAAGGCGCTGGAAACAGGGCAGGCCGGCTGCGGTGCGCACACCGACTGGGGCAGCCTGACGCTGCTGACACAGGACGGGGCGGGCGGTCTGCAGGTGCAGATTCAAGGCAAGTGGCAGGATGTGCCGTGGATGCCAGACAGTCTGGTGGTCAACCTTGGTGACCTGATGGCACGCTGGAGCAACGACCGTTGGCACTCCACCCTGCACCGGGTTTTACCTCAGCAACCAGGCCATCACCGCTATTCAATCGCCTACTTTTTTGACATCAATTACCATGCGCAGGTTTCTGTGCTGCCGGGATGCCATGACACACTTCACCCGCCCCGTTACGAACCCATCACGGCCGGGCAACACATCGTTGAGATGTACAAACGCACCACACTGGCTTCAGCCCTTTGAATCCAAAGCCACAATAACAAGACATGATGTCTGAAACCGCTCTCCAAACCGACAATTCGCCACCCGCGGTCGAGATTCTGTCGGCCGAACAGACCTACCCCAACGGGACTCAGGCCCTGCTTCCCGTGAGCCTGAACATCCGCCAGGGTGAGTTTGTCACCCTGCTCGGCCCATCAGGTTGCGGGAAAAGCACCCTCCTGAAGATGGTAGCCGGCATGCTGGAGCCCACTGAGGGCCGAATTTTGCTGTGGAGAAAACCCGTACGCGATTTCGAAGCCAGCGGTCACCGCCTGTCATTTGTTTTTCAGGAAGCCACCCTGATGCCTTGGGCCAATGTACACAGCAACGTGCGTCTGCCGCTGGATCTGGCCAAGATCCCACCCCGGGAATCGGATCAGCGGGTCAGCGATGCGCTGGCTATGGTGGGTCTTTCAAAATTTGCTGCGCAACGGCCCCGGGAGCTCTCCGGTGGCATGCAAATGCGGGTCTCCATTGCACGCGGCCTGGTCACCCGGCCCAACTTGCTGCTGATGGACGAACCCTTTGGGGCCCTGGATGAAATCACCCGCAACCGGCTGGACGACGACCTGCTGCGCCTGTGGCAACAGCAGGCGCTCACGGTGGTGTTTGTGACGCATTCCATCGCAGAAGCGGTTTACCTTTCGCAACGTGTGGTGGTCATGGCTCCGCGACCTGGCCGCGTGGTGGAAGAGCTGATGATTGATGAGCCCTTCCCGCGGGGTCCGGATTTCCGGGTAAGCCAGCGTTTCGCTCAATATGCCCATCAGCTTCAAAACAGCCTCCTCAAGGTCAGTGACGAAGCGTCTTTCAACTAGAGCCCCCCAACACAATGGCCAAGCAAGCAATCCCCTGGATACAGCAACCCTCTGTCATGCGCGTGCTCTGGCCAGCCCTGGTGGCCGTGGTGTTGTTGGCGATCTGGCAACTATGGGTGACGCTGGCGCAAATTCCGGTTTTCCTGGTGCCATCGCCCCTGCTCATTGCCAAAACCCTGGTGATGGACTGGGGCCTCCTGATAGGCGCACTCTGGGTCACCCTCAAGATCACGCTCCTTGCCTTTGTGCTGTCAGCAGTACTCGGTACCCTGATCGCATTTTTATTCGTCCAGAGCCGCTGGATTGAAACCGCATTTTTCCCCTATGCGGTGCTGCTTCAGGTCACGCCGATTGTGGCCATTGCACCGCTGATCATCATTTGGGTGAAAGACACCTCAGCCTCGCTGGTGATTTGCGCAACCATCGTGGCCCTGTTCCCGGTGATTGCCAACACCACGCTGGGCCTGCGCAGCGTTAACCCGGGGCTGGCTGCGTTCTTCAAGCTGCATCACGCCAGCCGTTGGCACACGCTTTGGCGTTTGCGCATCCCCAGCGCACTGCCCTATTTTTTTGCCGGTCTGCGCATCTCCGCCGGATTGGCTTTGATCGGCGCGGTGGTGGCAGAATTTGTAGCAGGCACAGGCGGAACGGGTACCGGGCTGGCCTACCAGATTTTGCAATCCGGCTACCAGCTTAATATTCCCCGCATGTTTGCAGCCCTGGTGCTGATCTCAGTGACCGGCGTGGTGCTGTTTGTGGTGCTGGCCATGGTCAACCGCCTGGCATTGGCCGGTTGGCATGACAGTGAAGTGAACCCTTGATTCAGGGTTGAACCCTTACAACAGGAGAAAGTATGCGTTTAATGGTGACGTCAATCTCAGCCAACGGCCTGCGCCGCATCTCGGGCTCTTTGCTGGCTGCGCTGGCCCTGCTTTGCTGCACCCTGGCTCAAGCCCAGCCGTCTACCGTGAAAATTCTGGTGGGCTTTCCGCCCGGTGGCGGCACAGATGCCATTGCCCGCATCCTGGCAGAAAAACTCAAGGATGCACTGGCTATCAACGTCATCGTCGAGAACCGCGCCGGTGCCGGCGGGCAGATTGCCGCGCAAGCGCTTAAAGCGGCTGCTCCTGACGGCAATACCCTGTTTTTGTCTCACGACCACACCATCTCCATCCTGCCACAAGTGGTCAAGACCCCAGGCTTTGACCCGTCACGTGATTTTGTCGCCGTGGCTGGTTTTGCCACTTTTGTGAACGCCTTTGCCGTATCTGGCGGCACTCCAGCGCGCTCCATGAATGACTATGTAGCCTGGGTTCGTGCCCAGGGCAAAGGCACTGCTGGCGTTCCCGCCCCGGCATCGGTGCCGGAATTTCTGGTGACACTGATCGGCCAGAAATACGGCCTGGATCTGCAAGCCGCGCCCTACCGGGGCAGCGCGCCCATGATGGCTGACATGCTGGGCAACCAGATCGCTGCTGGTGTGGCCTCAGTCCCGGACTTCATGGAAAACCACAAGGCGGGCAAAGTCCGGGTGATCGCGGTACTGGGTGGCTCGCGTCAGGCCGCCTTGCCGGATGTACCGACCTTTGCCGAGCTGGGTCTGGCCGGGTTCGAGGATGTCCCTTATTACGGCCTGTTTGCGCCGCAGGGCACGCCCAAAGCGGTGATAGACCGCACCTCCGATGCGTTGGCCAAGGTACTGGCCTTGCCCGATGTACGCGAACGGCTGTCCGCCATGGGACTCACGGTTGGCCATATGCCGCCGCAACAGCTGGCCCAGCGGGAACAGGCCTATACCCAGGCGTGGGCACGCATCATCAAAGCGAGCGGGTTTATCGCGCAGTAGGAAAAGCCGGTCGACCACCAAAAATCGCCGTGCCCACCCGCACCATGGTGCTGCCGCAATGAATGGCGGCTTCGAGATCGGCGGTCATGCCCATGGACAGGGTGTCCATGCCCATGCCCCGCGCATTCAAGTCATGAAACAGGCCTTCAGCCCTCTTAAACAAAGCACACTGCGCTTCAAAATCAATAGCAGGCTCCGGAATGCACATCAACCCCCGCAATTTGAGCCGATCCAAGCCGGCAACCGCCTGCGCCAGCTGCAGTACTTCGGATGGCGTCGCCCCCGACTTGTTGGCGCCAGCATCGATATTGACCTGAAGACATACCTGCAAAGGTGCCAGGTTGGCGGGTCGCTGTTGGCTCAGGCGTTCGGCGGTTTTCAGGCGATCAACCGTGTGAACCCAGTCGAAGTGCTCAGCCACCAGGCGCGTCTTGTTGCTCTGGATCGGTCCTATGCAGTGCCATTCAATATCAAGCTCGGCCAGCGCTGTCATTTTCTCAACGGCCTCCTGAATGTAGTTTTCGCCAAACGCCCGTTGCCCCGACCCATAGGCCTGAACCAGGTCATCGGGCCCGAAAGTTTTGGAGACGGCCAGCAGTGCCACCTCCCCGGACTGACGGCCGGCTGCGGCACAAGCCTGCGCAATCCGCTTGCGGACGGACTCGAGATTGATGTTAATCGTGGTCATAATGCCCTTAAGCGTACCAAACCATCGCGTGATTTGTGGACATTAGCCAACTACTCGCCTTTAGCGTCAAGAACAAGGCCTCGGACCTTCACCTCTCGGCGGGCCTGCCGCCGATGATCCGGGTGCATGGGGATGTCCGCCGCATCAATCTGGATGCGCTGGACCACAAGGCGGTTCAAACCATGATGTTCGACATCATGAACGACACCCAGCGCAAAAACTACGAAGAATTTCTTGAGATCGACTTCTCTTTTCAGATCGATGGCCTGGCCCGCTTCCGGGTCAACGCCTTCAACCACCAACGGGGGGCGGGTGCGGTACTGCGGACCATTCCAAGCCAAATCCTGACCTTGGAACAACTCAATTGCCCGAAGATTTTTGCCGATCTGGCCACCAAACCCCGTGGCCTGGTGCTGGTCACCGGGCCCACGGGCTCGGGCAAGTCCACCACGCTGGCGGCCATGGTCAATTACCTCAATGAGACCGCGTCCGGCCATATTCTGACGGTGGAAGACCCGATTGAATTTATCCATGAATCCAAGAAATGCCTGATCCATCAGCGCGAGGTCGGGTCGCACACCCTGAACTTTTCGGCCGCACTCAAATCGGCACTGCGTGAAGACCCGGATGCAATTCTGGTGGGTGAGATGCGGGATCTGGACACCATACGTCTGGCCATGACTGCAGCCGAGACCGGCCACCTGGTGTTTGCTACCCTGCACACCTCCAGCGCGCCCAAGACGATAGACCGGATCATTGATGTGTTTCCAGCCGAAGAAAAGGACATGGTCCGTGCCATGCTCTCGGAGTCCCTGCAGGCGGTGATCTCACAAACCCTGTGCAAGACCAAGGATGGTCAGGGCCGCGTGGCAGCGCACGAAATCATGCTGGGCACCAACGCCATACGCAACCTTATCCGCGAAGGTAAAGTAGCTCAGATGTACTCAAGCATCCAGACCGGCAACAGTGTGGGCATGCAAACGCTGGATCAAAGCCTGACCGACCTGGTCAAACGCAATGTGATCAGCGCGGCTGAAGCACGCAGCAAGGCCAAAATTCCGGAGAACTTCACCGGCTAATCCGGTTGAGTTAGATACGTATCCGCAAATCACCCTTTTTTCAAGTCACCCTTTTCACTTCATTCAACCATCAAACATGCCAAATATTTCAGCTAAAAACTATGCGTCAGTCCCATCCCAGAAAGTTGCCTTTATCGGCCTGGGTGTCATGGGTTATCCGATGGCAGGGCACCTGGCTCTGGCAGGCCACCAGGTCACTGTTTACAACCGCACTGCGGCCAAAGCCCAGGCCTGGTGCGCAGAGTTTTCCAGCACCCGCGCACCCCGGCAGTCCCCCACACCCGAGCTGGCCGTCCATGATGCCGACTTTGTGTTCTCGTGTGTAGGCAATGACGATGACTTGCGCAGTGTCACAACCGGTTCGGGGGGCGGGTTTGCAGGGATGAAGCCCGGCGCGGTGTGGGTTGACCACACCACCGCATCGGCAGATGTGGCGCGGGAAATTTCTGCCGAGGCCCTGGCTGCAGGCCTGCATTTTCTTGATGCACCTGTCTCCGGAGGTCAGGCCGGTGCGCAAAACGGCATCCTGACGGTGATGTGTGGCGGTGACGCTGCGGCTTTTGAAAGCGCAAAACCGGTGGCGATGGCCTTTTCACGCGCATTCACCCGTATGGGCGACAGCGGCGCCGGACAACTTGCCAAAATGGTCAACCAGATTTGTGTGGCGGGTGCTTCCCAGGGCCTGGCTGAAGGCATTGCGTTCGGCCAGCGGGCCGGTCTGGACATGAAGCAGGTTCTGGAGGTGATCGGACAAGGGGCCGCCCAGAGCTGGCAAATGG
>JBILKC010000352.1:0-2821 GCA_044376885.1 Hylemonella sp.
CATGCGACCGACAATGTCGAGCAGATCATGCTCGAGGTCAGCGGGGAGATTTGCCAGTTGCTCAATGCCGATAGGCTGACACTTTATGCGGTCAACCAAGATGGCACGGCGATTGTCTCCAAACTGAAGACGGGATTGAAGACCACGCAGGACATCAAACTACCGATCAGTCCGCAAAGCATTGCCGGTTATGTTGCCGAAAGTCGTCAACTTCTGAACCTTGCAGATGTTTATGAAGACAAAGTGCTCAAGCGCATCCATCCGTCCCTTACGTTTTTGAAAGAAGTGGACAAGCGCTCCGGGTACCGCACCAAGCAAATGCTGGTTGCCCCGGTGATCGAGGGCAATACCCTGCACGGTGTATTGCAAGTGATGAACAACAAAGGCGATCAACCCTTCGGAGACATGGATGTTGAAGGGGTTACACAGCTCTGTGAAACATTGGCCACAGCAATCCGGCAGCGGGTCCAGAAAGCAGCCGAGCGTCAGCCCCACAAGGCGACCAAATATGATGGTTTGGTCACCGATGGCGTGATTACATCTTCAGAGTTGCAACAGTGTGTGCTTGATGCCCGTAACCAAGGACAGTCGCTGGAGCAGATGTTGATGTCCAGGTACCCGATCAAGCCAGCCCAGATGGGTTCGTCACTGGCCAGGTTTTTTGGCGTTCCTTATGAGCCATTGAATCCCGCAAGGATTCGTTCCGAGATACTGCATGGGGCACTCAAACGCGAGTTTGTGCAAGTCCAGGGGTGGATGGCGCTTGAGGAATCGCCTGAGGGGCTGGTCATTATGTGCCTAGACCCCGAAGCAACCAAGGGTGCCCGTCTGGTACCGCAAGTCTTCCCGCGGGTAAGCAAGTTCAGTTACCGGGTCACAACACAAACTGAGTTTGAACAGACCTTTGGACAGCTGTTTGGTGCAACGATGCTGGGCGGTTCCATCGATGAGTTGCTGGCTGAAATGTCCTCTTCGGATGAGGATGGCAGTACTGAAGACGCTTTGGTGTCTGCTGCTGCCGACAATGAACTGGTGAAATTCGTTAACAAGGTGATCATTGATGCCTACCATCAGAAGGTGTCGGATATCCACATTGAGCCGATGCCAGGCAAGCTCAAAACCGGTATCCGTTTCCGGATTGATGGCAGCTTGATGCCCTACATTGAAGTGCCATCACACTTTCGCCAAGCGATGGTGACGCGGTTGAAGATCATGTGCGACTTGGATATTTCCGAGCGGCGCAAGCCGCAGGACGGCAAGATCAAGTTCAAAAAATACGGCCCCCTGGATATCGAGCTGCGCGTGGCCACCTTACCCTCGGCCGGTGGTGTTGAAGATGTTGTGATGCGTATTCTTGCAGCCGGTGAACCCATACCGCTGGAGAAGCTGGGCCTGTCTGCGCAAAACAAGGCGCGTTTGGAGCAGACCATCAACAAACCGCATGGGCTTTTTTATGTTTGTGGCCCGACGGGCTCTGGGAAAACCACAACACTGCACTCCGTGCTGAAATTTCTCAACCGTCCAGATACCAAAATCTGGACTGCGGAAGACCCGGTTGAAATCACTCAAAAGGGCTTGAGGCAGGTTCAGATCAATAAAAAAGCAGGGATCGATTTTGCGTTGATCATGCGTGCCTTTTTGCGTGCGGACCCGGACATCATCATGGTGGGTGAGTCGCGCGACAAGGAAACCGTGTCCATGGGCGTTGAAGCGTCTCTGACGGGGCATCTGGTTTTTTCTACCTTGCACACCAACTCGGCTCCGGAGTCCATCACCCGTCTGCTCGACATGGGCATGGACCCGTTTAATTTTGCCGATGCACTGCTGGGTATCCTGGCGCAGCGACTGGCCAAAAAACTGTGTGATTGCAAGGATGCTTATCTTCCGGACACTGCCGAATTCAAAAGTTTCATGGACGAGTATGCACAAGAGTTGCATCACTCTGCTGCCTGGATAAAAGATGGCAGTGGTGAAAGTCAGAAGCTCCATGACCAATGGCTTGATAAGTACGGCAAAAACGGCAAACTGGTTTTTTACCGTGCTGTGGGTTGTGACAAGTGCAATACAAGCGGCTATAAGGGCCGTATCGGTTTGCACGAGCTGTTAATTGTGGATGATGCGATTAAAAAATTAGTACAACAGCGCGCCCGTGTTGCAGAAATTTTTGCAGCTGCCGTCGAGAGCGGCATGCGCACCATCAAAATGGACGGCATGGAAAAAATCATGCAGGGACTGACGGACTTGAAAACGGTCCGGTCAGTTTGTGTGAAATGAACCTTGGCCTGTTTTTTCCTTGTGCGGATGTTTTTTCAACAAGAGCGGTGTTTGAAAAACTGACTTTCCCAATCGACGTCTGTCTGAGAAAACTCGTCATCGACAGGTTATCGAAACTGCTGAAGCAGCGTGTTAGTTGTTCTTACTTTTACTTAGGAGTTGCTATGAGGTGTTCTATCCAAAAGGGTTTTACCCTAATTGAGCTGATGATTGTGGTGGCAATTATTGGTATTCTTGGCGCGGTTGCCTTGCCGGCCTACCAGGATTACGCAGTTCGAGCGAAAATCTCAGAGGTTTTGTTAGCAGCTTCGCCCTGCCGAACCGGCGTTACCGAAGCTCTCCAGTCCGCAACAACTGCAGACGCATCAGCTTCACTGGCCTCAGCCTGTGCCAGCGCCACCAGTAAATATGTAACCTCGGTCGCTTCCAGTGCCAATGGAGTCATCACCGTTACTGCCAACGAAGCAAATCTTCCCCAACTCACCGCCGCGACGAACACCCTGACCCTGGTGCCAGTTCAAACAGGTACTACGGCCGTTGTGGGTAC
>JBILKC010000353.1:0-2815 GCA_044376885.1 Hylemonella sp.
TCCATGAAGTTTTTTCTTGTCATTGCCGTTGTGATCGCTGTTGTATGGCTCTGGCGATCTGGCAGGAAGTCTAAAAATTCAGTCAAGCCAGCCGGTCGCCCTCCGGAATCGCCCGCATCCACCCAGGAAATGATAGGCTGCCAGCTGTGCGGTACCCATTTGCCTGTGTCTGAGGCCCATCCAGGAAAGCTCGGCATGTATTGCTGTGCAGAACATCGTCACACCGCCGAGCCCTGAATGAAGCCGGCGTCAGACGCCTGTCTGAAAATTGTGGTGACACGCAAAGACGATAGACTCCCATGAATCACGCTGTAACTGCTGCTCAAACCGCTTTATGGTGTGGCGGCTGGTACCGTTTTGCACACCGCAAACCTTCACCCAATTTCGGCAAGCGCCCCGATAGCCGCAATATTGACCTGATCGTAATCCACTCCATCAGCCTGCCTCCGGGTCAATTTGGTGGCAATGAAGTGCTGGATTTTTTCGCTAACGCGCTCGATTGCGATGCGCATCCATACTTCAACCAGCTCAGGGGGGTTGAAGTATCCGCGCACTTCTTTATCCGGCGCAATGGCGATCTGTATCAGCTTGTCGACTGCGATCTGCGGGCCTGGCATGCAGGAGCCTCGCATTATTTAGGGCAAGACAACTGCAACGACAACTCCATTGGCATCGAACTTGAAGGCATTGAAGGGGGTGATTTTGAGATGTTGCAAATCGAGACGCTGACCAGCCTGTGCGCCGCACTGCCCCAACGCTACCGAATCAATCACATCGCAGGTCACGAGCACGTCGCACCGCTGCGAAAAATGGATCCAGGTGCTGGGTTTGACTGGAGACTTTTACAAGAGAGTTTGGCCTGGCCTCATCAGTGTTTTCCCGAAGATGTTTTAACCCCACGGCAGAAATAAATTTCCCGTATCCCTGCCGATGCATGACAGATCAATCAGGCAACCACACCACAGCCAGGTTTGACGCCGTAGCGCAGATAAAAACCTCTGGGAAGCAAGCGTTTTAGCGGGGCTTCAATGTGACCCTTATAGCCATCAAGGGCGCCAGCGCCACTGATGCGTTGCGCTGGTGCGTTGCGCAATGGACGAAAAAAAGTGGTTCCGCTTGAGTCCTTAGCGCAAAAATCCCACGATACAAAAAACACTACCTGTAGTGTCTTGCTAAGGCCTCGGACACCATATATAGTGGAGTGTGCTGAACTTGCACGCAAGCCGACTGGCGTAACAAATCGACTGGTGCAACAAATCAACAGCCTTCCGAAATAACAAATCAATCTGAGCAAGACGAGGAAAAAATGCAAACCGCCCTGAATGTTTCGTCTCCAACCGTATCCGGCGTCCTGCCCTATCAGGCACCTGAGGGCAAAACAGGCCACTCACTCGCCAACTACCAGATCATTCGACGCAACGGCGCTGTTGTGCCCTTTGAGCCGGGCAAGATTGCTGTGGCAATGATGAAAGCGTTTCTGGCCGTTCATGGAACACAAGGCGCGGCGTCTGCCAGCGTTCGGGAAGTGGTTGAAAATCTGACCCAAAATGTTGTTCGCGCCATGGTGCGGTCGCGGCCGGGCGGCGGTACCTTTCACATTGAAGACGTTCAAGACCAGGTTGAACTTGGACTGATGCGCGGCGGCCATCATGAAATTGCGCGCGCTTACGTGTTGTACCGCGAGCGCCGCACGCAAGAGCGAGCCAAACAAACCACGCCGCAATCCCCACAGACACCAGTCATTCACGTCATCGCGGACGGCCAACGTGTAGTGCTCGACCTGGACAGGCTAAAAAACCTGATCGATTCAGCCTGCTCTGGTCTGGGTGAGGACATTAAATCCGAACCCATCATGGCAGAGACCATGCGAAACCTTTATGACGGCGTGCCCATGGACGAGGTCTACAAAGCGTCGATCCTGGCCGCACGAACGCTCATCGAAAAAGAGCCAGACTACACCTACGCCACAGCACGACTGCTGTTTCATACCATTGCCAAAGAGGTGCTGGGTCAAGACGTTGCCCCGTCAGACATGACTCAGGCCTATGCCGACTACTTTCCGGGATTCATCAAGAAAGGCGTCGAGAACGATCTCCTTGATGAAAAGCTGCTGCAGTTTGACCTGAAAAAACTGGGCAATGCACTCAAGGCAGAACGCGACTTGAAATTTGATTACCTGGGCTTGCAGACTTTGTACGACCGCTATTTTCTGCACCTTCGTAAATCCCGCATCGAATTGCCCCAAGCGTTTTTCATGCGGGTGGCGATGGGACTGTCACTGAACGAGATTGACCGTGAAACCCGAGCAATCGAGTTCTACGAAATTCTTTCTTCTTTTGATTTCATGTCCAGCACACCGACACTTTTCAACAGCGGGACATTGCGCTCACAGCTCTCGAGTTGCTACCTGACCACAGTGCCGGATGATCTGGATGGCATTTACGAGTCCATCAAGGAAAACGCCTTGCTCTCCAAGTTTGCCGGCGGCCTGGGCAATGACTGGACACGGGTGCGTGCGCTGGGTTCCCACATCAAGGGTACGAACGGCGAATCCCAGGGGGTCGTTCCTTTCCTCAAGGTTGTCAATGACACGGCTGTTGCCGTCAATCAGGGCGGCAAGCGCAAAGGTGCTGTCTGTACGTATCTGGAGACTTGGCATCTGGACATTGAGGAGTTTCTGGAGCTGCGCAAGAACACCGGCGACGATCGGCGCAGAACCCACGATATGAATACGGCCAACTGGATACCTGATCTGTTCATGCGCCGGGTCATGGAAAAAGGTACCTGGACACTGTTTTCGCCGTCCAACGTACCA
>JBILKC010000354.1:0-2812 GCA_044376885.1 Hylemonella sp.
CCAGAGAGGCGATCTACCCGGTCGAACAATTTTTCAGCCAAGTCAAAGTGGCACAAAGCGGCATGGGCTGCAGGAATGTCTGCAGGGTAAAGCAAAGAGCGCAAGCTGCCCGCCAAGCTCATGGCAGGCAAGCGGCCCGCCAGCACCGCCGTGACCACCCGCTGACGGGGCGGCAGGGGTGGCACTTGCGGCGCCAGATACAAGCGCCCCCGCAGCGCTTGCAAGGCCCTGCGCGAAAGTGCCCACGGGTTCTGTCCACCCAGCTTGAACTCGCCTGCACTGGGTGAGAGCGCGCAGGCCAAGGCATGCAACAAAGTGGTCTTGCCAGCGCCGGACGCACCAATGATGGCCACCTGTTCGCCCGCAGAAATGCCCAGGCTCACCTCCCTCAGTGCCGAAACCCCATTTGCAGGGGCACTGGGGTGACGCGCACTCAAAGCGCTGACATGAACATCCATGAAAGAACTGGAAGGCCCGGTCTAAACTTTTTTTGGGGATAGATCCCGGCTCTACAGCAAGCCAGCGCTGCGTGCAGCAGCTTCAATGCCCTGGTAGTTGTCCGCCTTGGTCGGAATGTAGCGCGTGGCGCGGTTCAGGGACAAAATTTCTTTGCCTTCCGGTGTAGCGGGGTCCAGATCGGTCAGGGCTTTCTGAATGCGTTCACGCAAAGCCACCGGCATATCGGCATGCACGGCCCAGTTGTAATTGAAGAACGTGGGGGTGGTGTAGAACACATCCACCTCTTTGGTGTTGACCTTGTTCTCGGTGACAAACTTGCTCCAGACCGTCATGTCCAGTGCAGCCGCATCCACCTTGCCACTGGCCACGGAGGCAATAGTGGCATCGTGCGCACCCGAGTAAGCCACCCGGCGGAAGTCCTTTTCAGGCTCCAACTTGGCGGCCAGCAGAAAGCTGCGGGGCATGAGGTGACCCGAGGTGGAGGATTGGGAACCGAAAGACACCTGCTTGCCTTTGAGGTCATTGAGGGTCTTGATGCCGGAGTCGGTCTTGGCAATGAAAACCGACTGAAAACGCGTGTCTTCCTCGCGCTGGACAATCGGAATCACCTTGTTGCCCGAGCGGATGCGGGCCTGAACAAAGGTAAAACCGCCAAACCAGACCAGATCGACCTTTTTGCCCACCATGGCTTCTACGGCGGCAGGGTAATCGGTGACCGGGGTGAACTCAACTTTCATGCCGAGTTTTTTCTCAAGGTAGGCCACGATGGGGGTGAACTTGCGGATTTGCTCAGGCGCGGCTTCTTCAGGAATCGTGGTGACGCGCAAGACCTGCTGCGTGGGTTGGGCCTGGGCTGAAAGCGTGACAGCCAAGCCTGCCATGGCGGCGGAGGTGACAAGCAAACGGGACAGGGTGAGGCGCTTGGAGATTTGCATGGAAGATTCTCGGAAGTGAAGGATTTGAAATTAATTAGACCATGGGCCATTCACCTGCGCAGTGGGTCGGCCTTTCAAAAGCTTGCTAAAGTCACGACCTTCTTAAGACAAAGGGCTGAATATGGCACGCATGGTGAACTGCATCAAACTGGGCAAAGAGGCTGAAGGCATGGATTTTGCGCCCTACCCCGGTGAACTGGGCAAACGTATTTGGGAAAATGTGAGCAAAGAGGCCTGGGCGGCCTGGCTCAAGCACCAGACCATGTTGGTCAATGAAAACCGCCTGAACCTGGCCGATGCCCGCTCCCGCCAGTACCTGGCACGCCAGATGGAAAACCACTTTTTTGGCGACGGCGCCGATGCCGCCCAGGGCTACGTGCCGCCCAGCGCCTGAAGAAGGTGCCTACACCGGCCTGGCAAGGCCAGTCCAGCTGGCGCATCCTGGACACTGACTTTGCCCAGGGCGGGGCATTCTTGCAAACCTGCCTGGCCTGGCAACAAGACCCAGACCGGCCACGCCTGCTGCATTACGTGGGGGTTTTGAGCGCAGCGCCGGTCGAACACGCATCTACAGACCCCTCAACACAAGCGCTGCGTGATCAATTAGCGCCATTCACACGCCAACTGCAGCCTGGTTTTCAGCGACTGGAACTGGCGCACCCGGCGGGCCAGGGGCTAATTTTGCTGACCCTGTGCGTCGGACCCCTGCTTGAACAACTCAATGCCATGCAGTTCAAGGCCGACGCGGTGCTCTGCACACCCCACATCAATTGGGACCGCTGGACCTTCAAGGCGCTGGCACGGTGTTGCCGCAGACACACCCTTTTTGATGGCTCTGGGGTCACGGAAGTGCACCGCGCCGCTTTGCAGGAATGTGGTTTTGAGCTGGAAGAATCCAGAGTAAAGCCTGGGAATCCAGGACATTTGGCAACGGGTCTTGCAGCTAATCATCCGGGTGATCTAGCGGCGCAGTCAAGCGCCGAAGTCACGCACGGCCAGTACAACCCGGGCTGGGTGCTCAAGCATTCCCGCCAGCCGGTCAGCACAGCCCAACAACCGGGCGCCTGTACCGTCGTGGGTGCCGGTCTGGCCGGTGCAGCGGTGGCGCATGCGCTGGCCAAGCGGGGCTGGCAGGTGCAGGTGATCGATGCTGCCGACCAAGCCGCAGCTGGCGCGTCCAGCCTGCCGGTGGGCCTGGCACTGGCCCACCAGTCGCGCGATGACAGCCCCCGTTCGCGCCTGTCCCGCGCTGGCCTGCGCATGACGCTGGCGCTGTGCGAGCGGTTGCTGAGGCATGGTGTTGATTGGCAAGCCACCGGTGTCATGGACCGGGTACAGAACCTTTGGCATGGCGAGGCCGCATGGATCAAGCCGCACCGCCTGGTGAGCGCCTTGTTGGCTCATCCGGGCATCCGATT
>JBILKC010000088.1:0-9447 GCA_044376885.1 Hylemonella sp.
CAGTTATCACCCCGCCTATCTGCTGCGCAGTCTGGGCGAAAAGGCCAAAGCCTGGGCCGATCTGTGCCTGGCCATGGATGAGATGGACAAGCAAACCCCGGCCGTCACGCGCGGCTAAGATCAAACCAATTCCAACAATTCCCTATGCGTACAAAAATCCTGCGTTTTTTGGTCATCACGGTTGTGATCCTGGTGTTGCTCTGTGCGGCCTGGCTGTGGTTCAGCCTGCAATGGAGCTACTCCAAGGGGGAGCGGGCCGGTTATGTGCAGAAGTTGTCTGAAAAGGGCTGGATTTGTAAAACCTGGGAGGGCGAAATTGCCATGGTCACCATGCCCGGTGCAATCCCTGAAAAGTTTGAATTTACGGTCCGGGGTGACGATGTCGCGCAAAAAATCAATATCCTGGCCGGCAAGCGGGTGGTGTTGCACTACCGTCAGTACAAGTACATCCCATCCTCCTGCTTTGGCGATACAGAATACTTTGTGGACGACGTGCGCGAAGTGGTGGATACGCCAGCCCCTGCTGCCTCCCCTTCAGCGGCTGCGGTGTCCGCTGCAGAGGCGACCAGTTCCAGCATTCCCCCGGCCCAGTTGCAAACCCCGCGTTAGGCCAAGGGCAAAGTGGCTCCGAAGTTTGGGGCCATGGCGGCGCTCCTGCTGGGCATCCATGCCGCTGACAACAAGCGTTACCCCTTATTCGTTTTCATCTGGGGCATCAGCACCGAAGCGATGGCCAGCACCATCAGCGCCACGGCGGCCCAGTCCTGCCAATGAAGGACTTCACCCAGCCAGAAGGCCCCGCTGAAAACGCCGATAACCGGAATCAGCATCACGCTTAAGCTGGAAGCAACCGGCGGCAGGGTGCGCGCCAGAGAAAACCACATGGCGTGGGCAAAGCCGAAGATCATCACCGCGTTGTAGACAATCGATCCCCAGGTGGCCGTGGAGGGCGCTTTCCATTGCGGCATCTCAAAAGCCACGGAAAGTACGGTCATGAAGAGGGTGGTCATGGCCGTCATCCAGAACGAAATCGTCAGTGTGGAGACGGTCAGCGTGGTGCGACGCAGCATGTGCGTCCCCAAGGCCCAGGCGGCTGCGGCCGTAAGCGCATAAACAACGCCCAACGGGCTGCCGGACAACTGGGTGAATTCATGCCAGAGCAGCAGTGTCACGCCCAAAGAAGCTGCAGCAACACCTGCCCAGGACCGTTTGGTGAGTATGTTGCCAAAAATAAAGGCGCCCAGCATGGCGGAAAAAACAGGCATGCTGTAGCCCAGTATGGCCGAGCGTCCACTGCTGAGCGACTTGAGCGCCACGATGATCAGTGCATGCCAGACAAACATATTGGCCACCGCCAGCCAGAATAGCTCACGCCAGTCCTTGCGTGGAATGCGAAACGGAATTTTCATGGCCAGCAGCGCCAGCGCCAAGACCGGTAGTCCGATCCACATCGAGATCATCCGGAACGTCAGCGGCGGGTAGTCGGTCACGCCCAGTTTCATGATCGGCCAGTTGAATCCCCAGGTCAGGGTCAGAACGATGAGTCCGGCAAGTTGGGGTCGTGTCAGGGTAGGCATGTGCAGATTGTCGGCGACCTTCTGTCTGTCGTTTGACTCCGGCTTCTTACAATAGTGCATGACTTTCATCGACATGTTGCGCGCCGCTGAGCGCCAAAACAGCTCCATGCTGTGCGTGGGCTTGGACCCAGACCCCCTCAAGTTCCCTGCAAAACTCAGGGGCGACTCCAACAAGATTTACGACTTTTGTGCGGCCATAGTCGATGCAACCGCCGACCTGGCCATCGCCTTCAAGCCACAGATTGCCTACTTTGCCGCGCACCGCGCCGAGGCTCAGCTGGAACGCTTGATGTCGCATATCCGCCGTGTAGCACCGCTGGTGCCCATCATTCTGGATGCCAAGCGCGGCGATATTGGCAGCACCGCCGAGCAGTACGCCATAGAAGCGTTTGAGCGTTACGGGGCCGATGCGGTCACCCTCTCGCCCTTTATGGGTTTTGACTCGGTGCAGCCCTACCTGAAGTTTCAGGGCAAGGGGGCATTTTTGCTGTGCCGCACCTCGAACCCGGGCGGCGACGATCTGCAAAGCCAACGGCTCTCCTCGGTGCCAGGTGAGCCGCTGTTGTATGAACATGTGGCGCGGCTGGCGCAAGGGCCATGGAACCTGAACGGACAACTGGGCCTGGTGGTGGGTGCCACCTACCCCGCAGAGATCGAGCGGGTACGCGCCGTTGCGCCCACCATGCCTCTGCTCATCCCTGGCGTTGGTGCGCAAGGCGGCGATGCGGTGGCCACCGTCAAAGCGGGCTGGCGCGGCAACGGCAGCCAAACCACAGCGCCCATCATTGTCAGTTCATCCCGGGCCGTGCTCTATGCCAGCTCGGGAGAAAACTTTGCAGAAGCAGCTCGGGTTGAAGCGCTCAAGACCCGCGCGCTCTTGCAATCAGCCTGTCAGCGAACATCACCAGGCTCATAACGCAGACCAACACCTCATTCCGATAACGCGGGCCCAAGCGCTTGCAAGCAGCGCAATGCCTGCCCAATGAAAGGGCGTGGCCGATCTCAGGCATAGGCGCTTAGCGCGACAAAACCCCTTTGCGTGGCCGGCTATGTACGTTATCGCACAGATTCGATAAAATCCTGCTCAAACAATCAGCCTCCTAGACAGGAGAGTTGCGAGGCTCGCCCTTCAGTGCGGGCTATTTCAGGGATCAATGAGGAATGACTATCGACCAGCGATGCCGATGCCCAATGCAGATTTACTTGACCTCAAGTTAATGCAAGAAAACCCGGCAAGTTCTGTGCCGTCCGACATACCGCAGCCAAGCGCCCCTGGCGTTTGGCCATTCGCTCAGCCAAGCGCTCTTGGTGCTTGGCCATTCGGTCTGGGTGCCGCCGCGGGCCTGAGCGCGTGTGGTGGCGGAGGTGACGGCTTTGTTTCGCTGCAGACGCCGCCCGCCAGCCGGGCCGCCGTGGTCTCTGCCAACGGGGTTACCTACAACTACAGCGCAGCCCAGTCGGATCAGGAAGCAGCCAGGTTTTTACTACAAGCCAGCTTGGGGGTGCGTGACAGCGACATCACTTCGGTGCGAAGCCTGGGCTATACCGACTGGCTCACACAGCAGTTCGCGGTGGCCCCTGGAATCTCCGGTTGGGATTGGTTGGAATTGCGTGGGTACAACGCGATCGATACAGCGGGTTTTTTTTCCCAGTCTTATCCGGCGGACAACATGCTTTGGCAGCAGCTGATCGCCTCGCCAGACCCGGTGCGCCAGCGCATGGCTTTGGCCCTGTCAGAGTTCTTTGTTGTGGGTATTCCTGGGTTTAGAGCTCATTGGCCTAGTTTTCTGGCAGCCCACTGGTGGGACACCTTGTGTGCCCACGCCTTTGGTAACTTCCGCAGCTTGCTCGAGGCCGTGACCTTGCACCCCGCCATGGGTATGTACCTCAACACCGACGGCAACCAGGGCGAAAACCCGGCGACTGGCCGGGTTCCCGATGAAAACTATGCACGCGAGGTGATGCAGCTGTTCACCATCGGCCTGTTCGAGCTGGAGCAGGACGGCAGCTTGCGCAATGGTGTGCAGACCGAGAGTTACTCCGGGAATGACGTCAGCAACCTGGCCCGGGTGTTCACCGGTTACCGGCGTGACGATCGTACGCGTGGCGCGGCTAACACCAGCGTGCCGGGAAGTACGGTTTACAACTACGATTACGCACGGCTGCCGATGTACATGACAGAGAGCCGCCGTTCCAAGCTGGAGGCCAAGTTTTTAGGGGTGACCATAGCGGCCGGCACACCGGCCTCGCAGGCCTTGAAGACGGCGTTGGACACCTTGTTCAACCATCCCAATGTGGGGCCGTTTTTTGGCCGGCAAATGATTCAGCGGCTGGTGACCAGCAACCCCAGCACGGCCTACGTGGCCCGGGTAGCGGCGGCGTTCAACAACAACGGCAATGGCGTGCGCGGCGACCTGCGCGCGGTATGGCGTGCCGTGTTGCTTGATGACGAGGCCCGCGGTCCCCAAGGCCTGGTGGACACGTCTTTTGGCAAGTTGCGCGAGCCCATGCTGCGCTTTGTGCAGTGGGCCAGGACTTTTGGCGTCACTTCCACCGCAGGTTCCTGGAAGCTGGGGAATTTCGGTGCGGGTTTGGGACAAGGGCCGCTGCGTGCCCCCTCGGTGTTCAACTTTTTTCGGCCCGGCTACGTGCCGCCCAACACCGCCATGGCCACCAACGGCAGTGTGGCTCCGGAGTTTCAGCTGGTCAGCGAGCAGCAAGTCATGGACTACCTGGGGGCCATGTTCGGCCCGATTCGCAACGGGTTCAGTATTGCAGAGGCAAGCTTGCCGCAAACGGTGAGCGCAACCGCGACCAACCAGACCAACGATATCAAAGCGAACTACGCCGCTGAGCTGTTGATAGCCCACGACGCACCAAACTTGCTCAACCGCTTGGACTTGCTGCTTACTGCCGGGCAACTCAAGCCCACCACCCGCAGCCTGATTCTGGGTGCGCTTGCAAGCCCTGTCGTTTTGCCAACCAGCAGCGCCTCAGTCAAGCTCAATCGCATTGCAGCAGCCATTTTTTTGATCATGGCCAGCACCGACTACCTGGTGCAAAAGTAGGGCAGCACGAGGACGATTTATGCATTACCTGCGCCCTGACCTCCTGAGCCGCCGCGCGTTTTTGCGGCGCAGCTCCCAACTGGCACTCACGGGCGCAGCGCTGCCCGCCGCGCTCAACCTGGCCGCCATCGGCGAAGCCGCTGCCTTTGGTGCCACCGACTATAAGGCCTTGGTTTGCGTCTACATGGGCGGCGGCTCCGACAATGCCAACACGGTGGTGGCCTACGACAACGCCAGCTACGACCTCTACAGCGCGGTGCGCGAGGGCGGGCCTGAGCGTACCGCTGGCGGCATTGCGTTGGCACGCGATGCGCTCACTGCCACGCTGCTGAACCCCGACAACCCGCTGCCAGCGGGTCGGCAATACGCACTGCATCCCAAGATGACCGGCATGGCCTCGCTGTTTCATGCGGGCAGCGCAGCGGTGTTGCTCAATGTGGGGCCTTTGGTGGTTCCTTTAACCCGGCGTGACTTCAACAGTGAAAACCGGGTACTGTATCCGCGCCCGCCGCGTTTGCAATCGCACAACGACCAGACATCCATCTGGTTGTCATCCTCGCCCGAGGGCTCCACGGTCGGCTGGGGCGGAAGCCTCGCGGACCTGGCGCAAGACGGCAACATCAATGCCATGTTCACCTGCATGTCGGTCAGTGGCAATGCGGTTTTTTTGGCGGGGCGCGAAGCCATTCCCTTACGCGTAGGGACGTCAGGGCTTTCCTTCAATTCCGGCCTAACTGGCACGACGATGTTCAGCTCCACCTCTGTAAAAAGTGCCTTTGACAGCTTGATTCGGCAGCCTTCGGCACATTCTTTTGAGAACGAATACACCCGTGTGACCAGTCGCTCTCTGGATGCGAAAGCCATGATCGACCAGGCCCTTGCTTCTGCGCCCGTCGATGTATCACCTTTCTCCCAGTTTCCGGTGACTGGCAACACACTTGCCAGCCAGTTGCGTGTGGTTGCGCGCTTGATTGCGGCGCGCGACATCCTGGGTGTGAAGCGCCAGGTGTTTTATGTCACCGCGCCCGGTGGCTATGACCTGCATGACAACTTGATTAGCCAGCAATCCAGTAACCTCGATGTGCTCAGCGCGGGAATCACCGCGTTTCAGAGTGCAATGAACCAGCTTGGTATTGCGGACAAGGTCACCTTGTTTACTGCCTCCGAATTTGGCAGAACGCTCACCTCCAATGGCGACGGTTCCGACCATGGCTGGGGCAACCACCACTTTGTAGTCGGCGGCGCTGTGCGTGGGCGCAATATTTATGGCCGGCCGCCCCCCATGAGTATCACCAACAGCGGCGCGGCGGAAGACCAGTGGCACATCGGCGCGGGCTCGTTGCTGCCCAGCACATCGGTTGATCAAATGGCGGCCACCATGGCGCTGTGGTTTGGTGTGCCTGCAGCGGACCTGGCACAGGTCATGCCCAATATCGTTAACTTCGGGCGTTCTGACTACCCGGTCAATCTGGGGTTTTTGGGTTGAAGCGCGCGCGTCTGCTTTTGGCCGCAGCAGTTATCTTGCTGTCCGCTTGCGGTGGTGGCGGTGGCGGTGGCGGCGGTGGGGCAGGGGGCTCCGGCGACACTGCTTCAGGCACCCTAGACGCCAAGGGAGGATCGATTGCCAGCAGCTCCGGGATGCAGTTAACCTTGCCTGCCGGTGCCGTGCAAAAGCCCACCACCATTTCCGTGAAGCCCGTGGCCGAGCTGGTCGTGCCTGCCTTACCCACGGGCGCCGCCAAAGTAGGGACGATCTTTAGCTTCGAGCCGCACGGAACGACCTTCAGCGTGCCGGTGACGGTCTGGGTTCCGTTCAACCCGGCGCAAGTTCCCGCAGGCGCTACGGTGGGCCTGTTCAAGGCGCAGCCTGGGGGCACCTTTATCGAGATCACGCCGGTCACCACCGTGGGCAACACCTTGGTGGCCAGCATCAGCAGTTTTTCATTCGTGACCGTGATGGCCAAGCCCGCGCCCAGCAACCTCCCGCCGGTGGCTAAGCTGAACCTACCGTCTTCAGCGCTTGTGTCCGGCCAGGAATTGGTCTTTAGCAGTGCCAATTCAACCGATCCTGAGGGTGAGTTGAGCACCTTGCGTTGGGACTTTGGTGACGGCAGCGCGGTGAAATCCCAATCCCAGCCCGGACCAATGGGGCACACCTACGCGGCGGCTGGCGTGTTTACCGTGACCTTGACGGCCGAGGACGCCAAAGGCTTGACGCAGTCGGCCAGCACCCAAATCACCGTGGACCCACCAGCCAATATCCCTCCCACAGCTGTGCTCAATGCTACACAGACCTCCACCATTGTGGGTAAACCCATTTCTTTTAGCGCTGTAGGCAGCAAGGATGTTGACGGAACGATTCTTCGTTTTGACTGGGACTTTGGTGATGGCACCCTGCTGGAGCGCACCTCGCCTGCGCCCGTGCCGCACACCTTTGCCAGCGCAGGCGCAAAAACAGTGCGCCTCAGCCTGACCGATGACCGGGGCGCTACGTCGACAGCTACCCAGGAAATCCAGGTTCGCCTGAATGCGCCGCCCGTGGCGGCTATCGCGGTCTCGGGTGTGCGCGAAACGCAGACCGAACTTGGCTTTTTGCCCACAGGCTCAAGCGACTCCGACGGGACGATTACCGCCTACCAATGGAATTTTGGAGATGGCACCGCTGTGCAAACCAGCGCCCCCAGTCGCGTGGCGCACACTTACGCCGCTGCCGGAATCTACACTGCCAAACTGACGGTGGTTGACAACGACGGTGCAAGCCATGTTGCCGAGATTGAACTCATTATTTCGAAGAGCCCACCGCCCAATGCAGCGCCAACGGCCCTGGTGGCGGCCAACCTGTCTGGACCCATCAGCGGTCAAGAGGTTACTTTCAACCCCTCGGGTAGCACCGATGCGGACGGACAGATCGTCCTGTACACCTGGAACCTTGGCGACGGCACCAGCCGGTCCAGTTCCACACCGGATATCCAGCGACACCGTTACGACATGCCCGGCACCTATTCTGTGGAGTTGGTCGTGCAGGACGACCTGGGCGGCAAGGGTTCCTACGGCTTGCAGTTGACGGTTCAAAGCTTTGCGCCTACAGGCCTGCTGAATGACACCGGCGTGACCTGGTGCACCAACCTCACCAACACAACCTGGGTCAACTTTGCGGTGTGTTCCACCGTCAACTGGCTCACCAAGTTGTGGGGGACGGTGCAGGACGCATGGTTTGGCCGTGATGCGCAGGCGCTGGCCAAGACCCTGAACAAGATCGGCGCAGGCGTAGGGGGCTTTGACTTCACCAAGCTGGGGCCCGATGGCCAGCCGCTGGCTGTGCAAACGGGCACCTGGTCGGAGTCTGGCTCTGCGGCAACGGGTAGCCGGTGGGACTGTGTGCGTGACAACAACACGGGCTTGTTCTGGGAGGTCAAGCGCAACGATGCCAGCCATCTGCGCCACTACCTGTTTCAATACACTTGGTACAACGACCAATCCGCCAGCAACGGCGGTGCGTCGGGTCGCGAAGTAGGCGGCAGTTGCCTGGGCTTGGGTGTCGCATGCAACACCCAGGCCTATCGCTTGGCGGTCAATCAATTGCCAGCCGGCCAGGCCCTATGTGGCTTCAGGGATTGGCGGCTTCCCACGCGCGAGGAGCTGCGCAACCTGGCCCATACGGGCTCTACCCTTGCGCCTGCGATTGATAGTGCGTTTTTCCCCAACACCTCATCGGGCTACCACTGGACTGGGTCGTCCGACGTGAGTGATCCGCAGAGCGCGTGGGGCATCAGTTTTACCCTCGGCGATGATTTCTTCGATACCAAGAACGCGGCGTATCCGATTCGTCTGGTTCGCTCAGGCCTATGAATTCTTTTTCGTTCAACGCATGTTGTAGCAGGTCTGTGGGCAGATTTGGGATGCGGTGCGCCATCGCGCTTGGTGTGGCTTGGGTCCCGTTTTGGGCGCTGTCGCAGCAGGTGTGTTCCCCATTCATGCCGCGTGAGCGTCCCGACAGTCGTTATGAGCTTGTCCTGAATGCAGTGCCCGTGAACAGTGAAGTGCGCGACATACGAACCGGATTGGTCTGGCAGCGCTGCGCCATGGGCATGGTGTGGAACGATGCAGTGCAAACATGCCAAATGAGCGGCTCCTTGACCAGTGCCCAGATCGCAAGCTGGACCGAGGCACTGGAGCTTGCGCGCAATGCCACGCCCAGTGCGGTCGCTGGCGCCTTGGCCTGGCGATTGCCAAGCCACGCCGAGTTGTACTCTTTGCCCGACCGCTCCTGTTTCCGTCCAGCACTCAATACCAACTGGTTCCGAAACGACCCTGGCGGCTGGTTCTGGAGTAGCTCGCCCAACCGGGCGACCGTTGACTCCGCATGGATCGTTAACACCTACAACGGCGAGGATTTCGTGTCCAGCAAGGCCACCAAATTTTTTATCCGGCTGGTGCGTTGAACCGCCGCAGACACATGTGAATTGAAGTGGCGTTGATACGTTTTCCCCAGTAAAGTTGTCCCCTGCTGATTCCAGGCGCGGGAGCGCAGGGCGGCGCTACGGTGGCCACCCGCGCAATGCCCGTCCCGTAACAGGGCGTGGCCGGTTTCAGGCATCCAGACCTTGCAGCCATAGGGCGGCCTGCCGGACTTGAACCCGGCCAAACGCCTGATCAATACGCAGATTGCGCACCACTTGTATCGCGTCTGCGTCTGTCCATTGCTGAGCAAACCGGACCAGCGCGCGGTGTGGCTTGGTCTCGCTCAGCTTGCACTCGATCAGGTGCGTCAATGTGTCGCCTTCTGGGGCTTTTTGGCTCAG
>JBILKC010000001.1:0-29276 GCA_044376885.1 Hylemonella sp.
GAAGTGTTCAAACCAGACTCCGGCCAGTAATACCGTCAAGAGGAAGCCAAATGAACCCCATAACCGGACCCGGCCATAGCGCTTGGCATCAAAAGTACCGCTGCTGCTCACCAGATGCGCCATGGCGGCCTCACTCATGGGCATCATGGCACTGGTGTGCATGAACATGAAAAACAACACAGCAGCAAGCCAGAGTAAACCGCCGTCCAGCCACAGTCCTGCAGAAATCAGCAGGGACACTGTTGCGCTGTAACGCAAGAGCTTGACACGCTCGCCGGTGTGGTCACTGAGCCAGCCCCAACCATAAGGTGCGATCAGGCGGGTGGACGCTTGAACCGAGGTCAGCAGGCTAATGGCAAAAATGCTTAAACCCTGGTCCTGCAACCACAGGGGCAGGTAGGGATTGAAAAAACCGATGTGTGCGAAGTAGCTGGCTGAAAGGGCTGCGAATGGAACAAGCTGGCTGCGAGAAATCCGCACGGATGGGTTCACCCGGACAACCTACTTCTTGTCACTCCACAGCTGTCCGGCAGTCGCCCAATCCGATTTCTTGATGTCTGTCAGGATCACGTCCACCGAGTCCGGCGATGAGCCAAGCGTCTTGACTGCGGCTTCCGTGAGTGCTTTGACAAAATCCCGTTTCTGCTCCGGGGTACGACCTTCGAACATCTCGACGCGAATGGTTGGCATATCTGATTCCTTTGGATAAAAAGCTGTTTTATTTAGGACTGGCTGTGTTGATCGCCAGCATCAGGGTTGACCTGGGACAGGACCGACAGCCAGACTCACGTCTGCACATTGGGCCCGGTGCCGCAAGGCATGTTCCATCACCACCAGGGCCAGCATGGCCTCGGCAATCGGTGTGGCGCGAATGCCCACACAGGGGTCGTGCCGCCCCTTGGTCACCACTTGCGTGCTGTTGCCGTTGGTATCGATAGACTCGCGTGGCGAGATGATGGAACTGGTTGGCTTGATCGCAATCGAGACCTCCAGGTCCTGACCGGTGCTGATGCCCCCGAGCACACCCCCGGCATTGTTGGACAAAAACCCCCGAGGTGAGATTGAATCGCCATGAACAGTGCCACGTTGGCTGACACTGGCAAAGCCGGCACCGATCTCGACACCCTTGACGGCGTTGATGCCCATCATTGCAAACGCAATGTCAGCATCGAGTTTGTCAAACAAGGGCTCGCCAAGACCCACGGGCATGTTGGAGGCAGTCACCCGGATACGGGCACCACAAGAATCGCCTGCCTTACGCAAGGCATCCATATAGTCCTCAAGATGCGTGACTTCTGCCACCGGCGCATAAAAGGGATTGTTTGTCACATGGTCCCAGGAGTGAAATGGAATAGCAATGTCGCCGATAGCTGTCATACAGCCTCTGAATTGAATGCCATATTTTTCCAGCAACCATTTCTTGGCCACTGCACCTGCTGCGACCATGGGAGCGGTAAGCCGGGCAGATGAACGGCCGCCGCCACGCGGGTCCCTGATGCCGTATTTGTGCCAGTAGCTGTAGTCGGCGTGCCCGGGGCGAAACGTTTGCAGGATATTGCCATAGTCCTTGCTGCGCTGGTCGGTGTTTTTGATGAGTAGGCAAATCGGTGTTCCCGTCGTCTTGCCCTCATACACGCCAGAGAGAATTTCCACCGCATCGGGTTCGTTGCGTTGGGTGACATGCCGGCTGGTTCCGGGGCGCCGACGGTCCAGATCTGGCTGGATATCTGCTTCACTTAAGCTCATGCCCGGGGGGCAACCATCAATGACACAGCCTATAGCCGGACCGTGGGACTCCCCAAAATTCGTGACGGCAAAGAGATTTCCGAAGGTATTTCCGCTCATGGGGACATTATCCCAGAGCGGCACGTGCAGGGGTGAACACGTCTTGCGCAGCCGCAAGCTGCGGTGTCAAGCGTGACTAATTGGAGGTGGCGTCGTTGTCTTGCGGCCAATCGCGTATGTAGGCCTTGAGCATCTGATTCTCGAAGTTCTGGCTCTCAACCACCGATTTGGCAACGTCATAAAAACTGATCACGCCCATGAGTATTTTTTGGTCCATGACGGGCATGTAGCGGGCATGGCGCTCCAGCATCATGCGGCGAACTTCATCTATTTCAGTCTCCATGCCGCAGGTCAAAGGGGAGCTGTCCATGGCAAGCGCAACCTGGGTGGTCCCGATGCTGTGCTTGTTCTTGACCAGGGCTTGAATAACCTCGCGAAAGGTCAACATGCCGACCAATTCGCCGCGGGACATCACCACCAGCGAGCCTATGTCTTTTTCTGCCATCAACTCTACTGCGCCGGCCAGTGGCTCATCAGGGTGCACGGTATACAGGGTATTGCCCTTGACTCGAAGAATATCGCTGACTTTCATGGTGAACTCCTCACAGGATAAGTGTTGTTCTTTCTGTTGAAATATAGCCCATCCTAACCTTGATGCGAAGTTTTCTTATGGCTGGCTATTCTGACCCTGGCTTTGACACACTGGCACTGCATGCCGGTGCCAGTCCCGACCCCGCCACCGGGGCGCGGGCCGTGCCTATTCACCTGACCACCAGCTTTGTCTTTGAATCCAGCGACCATGCAGCCGCCTTGTTCAATCTGGAGCGGGCCGGCCATGTGTACAGCCGGATCAGCAACCCGACCAACGCCGTGCTGGAGCAGCGGGTGGCTGCCCTGGAGGGTGGCATCGGCGCCATCGCAGTGGCTAGTGGCCAGGCGGCCCTGCACTTGAGCATTGCCACCCTCATGGGTGCGGGCTCACACATCGTCGCCAGCACTGCGCTGTATGGCGGCTCGCAAAATCTTCTGCACTACACGCTGCGCCGTTTCGGGATAGAAACGACTTTTGTCAAGCCCGGTGACACCGACGCCTGGCTGGCAGCCGTTCGCCCCAACACCAAATTGTTTTTTGGGGAAACTGTGGGTAACCCGGGGCTTGATGTGCTGGATATACCCACCATCAGTGAGGCAGCACATCAGGCAGGGGTGCCATTGCTGGTGGACTCCACCCTGACCTCCCCCTGGCTCATCAAGCCTTTTGAGCTGGGTGCCGACCTGGTCTACCACTCCGCCACAAAGTTTCTCAGCGGGCACGGCACCGTCATTGGGGGTGTGGTGCTTGATGGCGGCAGTTTCGATTGGGAGTCCGCACGAGACGCACAAGGTAAACCCCGGTTTGCCGAGTTGTGCCAAGCCTACGACGGCTTTCACCAAATGGTGTTCACCGAAGAGTCCACCGTTGGCGCTTTTCTGCTGCGGGCACGCCGCGAAGGCTTGCGGGACTTTGGCGCCTGCATGAGCCCCCACACTGCGTGGCTGATACTGCAAGGCATTGAAACCTTGCCGCTGCGCATGGCGCGGCATATGAGTAACACTGAAAAGGTGGTTGCCTTCCTGGCCAGTCAGGCTTTTGTGTCGCGAATTGGTCACCCCTTGATGGAAAACCACAGCAGCCATGCCTTGGCAAAGAAATTGCTCCCCAAGGGGGCAGGATCGGTATTTAGCTTCGATATCAAGGGGAGCCGGGAACAAGGCAAAAAATTCATTGAAAGCCTGAAAATATTCAGCCATCTGGCCAATGTGGGCGACTGCCGGAGCCTGGTGATTCACCCGGCAAGTACCACCCACTTCCGCATGAGTGACGAGGCTTTGGCAGCAGCGGGCATTTCACAGGGCACTATCCGCCTGTCCATCGGCCTCGAAGATCCGGACGACCTGATTGACGATTTGAAGCGCGCCCTGAAGGCGGCAGAAAAGGCAGGTGCGTGATGGAACTGCTTGTCAACGGCAACAAGACCTACTGCTACACCGGTGGCAAAGCATTCAGGGCCGATCAACCCACCGTCGTTTTTATTCATGGCGTGCTCAACGACCACAGCGTCTGGATTCTGCAAAGTCGCTACCTGGCGAATCATGGCTGGAATGTGCTGGCCGTGGACTTGCCTGGTCATTGCCGCAGTGGCGGCGATGCACCGGCAAGTGTGGAAGCGGCGGCCCGCTTCATCGCTGAATTGCTGGATGCGGCAAGTGTTGAAAACGCCGCTTTGATTGGACACAGCTGGGGCTCGTTGATCGCACTGCAAGCCGCTTCCGAGCTGAAAGCGCGCGTGAGCCATTTGGTCCTGGTGGGAACAGCCTACCCCATGAAGGTGTCCCAGGCGCTGCTGGACGCCTCACGCAATGAGCCCATGAAGGCTTTGGGCATGATCAACTCCTTCTCGCGCAGCACATTGGCACCGCCACCCTCGGTACTTGGGCCTGGCACCTGGGTTTATGGCGCCAGCATGGCATTGGGACGGCGGGTATTGGCAAGTAACAAAAGCGTCAATGTGTTCCACCGTGGCTTCAAAGCCTGTGACAGCTACGACAACGGCGAAGAAGCCATCGCGCAAGTCTCTTGCCCGGTGCTGTTCCTGCTCGGTCAAGCCGACCAGATGACCCAGGCCAAAGCCGCTCAAGGGCTGATCGCCCAGGCGCTCAAGTCTGGCAAACGGCTCAAGGTTGTCCAGCTCAAGGTCGGACACCACCAAATGGCTGAAGACCCGGAGCAAACGCTGTTTGCGATCCGTGATTTTTTAGGGATTGTTTGATATGAAATCTTTTGGCATGCTGAATGGGCAAAGCACGGTTTTACCTATCGATATGATCCAACCCTCACTTTTTCGGAGTCCCCTGTGAATCAACTCAGTGCTTCAGCCACCGGCGTCTACCTGATCGCAGTGACACCTTTCTCCGACAGCGGTGAACTGGACCTGAAAAGCACCGACAGCATGGTCGATTTTTATCTGGACTGCGGCGTCAACGGCCTGACGGTTCTTGGCATCATGGGTGAGGCCACCAAGCTGACCGCGGAAGAATCAGCTACCTTTGTCAAAAGGGTCTTGGCCAGGGTGGCAGGTCGTGTGCCGGTGGTGGTTGGTGCGTCTGCGCCCGGCTTTGCACCCATGAAAGAACTCACGCATAGCGTCATGTCACTCGGCGCTGCCGGTGTCATGGTGGCGCCTCCCTCATCGGTCCGTACGGACGATCAGATCGTTCAGTACTTTGACATGGTCAATGAAACCCTGGGCAAGGATGTGCCTTGGGTGTTGCAGGATCACCCGGTCTCAACGGGCGTGCAGATGTCCACCGCTGTCATCCTGCGAATCCTTAAAAATTCCCCGACATGCGTGATGCTCAAGCACGAGGATTGCCCCGGCTTGGCCAAGCTTAGTGCCATCCGTGCTGCCAGTGACAAGGGCGAACTGGCCCGGGTGTCTATCCTCACCGGAAATGGTGGCGGTTTGTTTTTGCCCGAAGAGCTCATCCGCGGCGCAGACGGTGCCATGACCGGCTTTGCCTACCCGGAGATGATGGTGGAGGTGTGCAAGGCACATGCCAGCGGCTATACCGAAAGAGCACAGGATATTTTCGATGCCTACCTGCCCCTGGCACGTTATGAACAGCAGGCAGGTATCGGCCTGGCGGTACGCAAGCACATCATGGCCGAGCGCGGTGTTATTGCCAGCGCAGCGATACGCAGACCCGGCCCCAAGTTGTTAGCCATGGACATTGCCGATATTGCACGCCTGACTAAGCGTCAAAACAAACGCCTGGCAGAGCTTGCCTGAGATTTCCTCAAAAGCTGACCGAACCCATCCCCTGATACCAGCCCTGACTGTTTGGACCCACTTATGAACACCACCATCGACATGACCCTTGAACCTGAGGTGGTTGAGATCCTCTCCAAGGTGACCACCGCCACCCTGACCACCATCCTGCTCAAAAAGGGACTGCGCAATGTCTGGCTACGAGGTACCCGCCCCCTGCAATCCGGCCAACCCAGGCTGGTCGGCCGCGCCTTTACCTTGCGATTTGTCCCTGCTCGTGAAGATCTCGCGACACCCGAGTCTTGGTCATCGCCCATCTCCACCCGGGCAGCCATTGAGGCCATGCCTGCTGGTTGCATCACTGTCGTCGACGCCATGGGCGTCACCGATGCCGGAATTTTTGGCGACATTCTTTGCGCGCGCATGGTCAAACGCGGCGTCTCGGCGCTGATCACCGACGGCGTGGTACGCGATGTGGCAGGCGTGCTGGGTACGAAGCTGCCGGTGTGGTGTCGTGGTGCGGCAGCGCCGCCTTCTGTGGCGGGTTTAACTTTTGTCGACTGGCAGCGTCCGATTGGCTGCGGCGGTGTGGCGGTGTTTCCGGGCGATGTAGTGGTGGTGGACGACGATGGTGCAGTGCTCATCCCTGCGGCCTTTTTGCAGGATATGCTGAAACTCGCACCCGAACAGGAACGCATGGAAGCCTGGATCATGGAGGAAGTGAACCGGGGTGCGGCGCTACCCGGGCTGTACCCCATGAATGCACAAACCAAGGAACGGTATCAGGCCGCCCAGCCAAAGCGCTGAAGCAAAGCAAGAGCCGATTGATAAAGCATTTTCATGAGGGACTCTCCCGGGCTGGGCATCCCGCCCCCAAGAAAACGCTACGCTATTTATAGCACCTGACGTAACATTAACGTGGGTAAACCCGTGCTTTTCCAAAGTGCCTCAACAGCGGGCGTGCGCTCCAGCAGCAAGCGCTCAAGCAAGGGTGCCAGCGGTGTATTGTCGGGGTCAGCGAGCAAAACATAGCGACGATTGGGTTCGTCCTCGTCCTGGAGCAGTTGCACCCAGTCAAGCCCGGCAAGGGCTTCCATCACCGGCTCAAGTTGAAGCCCGTCCACCTTCAACCGTTGCGCCAGATCAGATGCCGTTTTGCCTTTTTCCGGCGTCTGACGGCACAAATACAGCTGCTGCAATACCTCCAGAGAGAGCTGGAATTGCCCGCCATGGGCACTGATCCGTCGTCGAACGCCCTCCAGCAAACTTGGCAAGTAAGCCGTAATCACGGCACCCAGCAGCACGATCACCCAGGCTACATAGATCCAAATCAGCAAAATGGGTACAGTGGCAAAAGCGCCGTAGACCACGGAGTAGGTGGGGACCAGGCCCAGATAGAAAGCCAGCAGTTTTTTGGCAAGTTCAATTCCTGCAGAGGCGAATAAACCTCCCAACCACGCATGACGCCACTTCACCTGGGTATTGGGCACGAAGTAGTAAGTTGCTGCCATACCGCCTGCCACCATGGCAAATTCCAGCGTATCGAGCAAGAATCGCAAACCGCCGGGCATGGACCCGACCACATCTTTGGAACTGGAAATGACATACGAGGTCATGGTCAGGCTAGCCCCAAGCAGCAGCGGCCCCAGCGTGATGGCGGTCCAGTACACCAGCAAACGTTGACCAAAAGGCCGGGGGCGTCGAACGCGCCAGATGCTGTTGAGTGTTTTGTCGATGGTAAAGACCAGAGTCAAGGCCGTGGTGAAGAGGATGGCCACACCCGCGGCACCGAGCTTGCTGGCTTTACCCGAAAATTGGGTCAGGTAACCCAGGACCTGGCGAGCAATGTTGTCGGGGATCAAACTCTCAATGAGCCACTTTTGCAGGACGTCCTGCAGCTTGGCAAACATAGGAAATGCGGTAAACACGGCCAACGCCACCGTGAGCAGGGGAACCAGGGCGATGGTGGTGGTGAAGGTCAGACTGCCAGCAGTCAAGCCCAGGCGGTCTTCACGGAAACGCTCGCGCAAGGTAATGGCTGTGGTTTTCCAAGGAAAACGTGACAAGCTGTCGGCAAAAGCATCTAAGCGCGCGGTCAAGGTCATGCCGCTATGATGCCACCTCCATGAACCACAACACTTCTTTACGCAACCCGGTGCACCTCACGCGTGTGCTTGCGGTGGGCAGCCTGCTCGGCCTGATCATTCTCGGACTGGCCTGGGAACTTTATCTGGCACCCGTCAAGCCTGGCGGCTCCCTGCTGGCGCTCAAAGTGCTGCCTTTGTGCATTCCACTGGCCGGCTTGCTGAAAAACCGCATGTACACCTACCGCTGGCTCAGCCTGATCATCTGGCTGTATTTCACCGAAGGGGTGGTGCGTGCGGCCTCGGATCGCGCGCCAAGCGCTTACCTGGCGGGTATTGAGGTGCTGTTGTGTCTGGTGCTGTTTGTTGCTTGCTCGCTGCATGTTAGGCTACGTTTCAAAAATATCAACCATGCACTGAAAACAGAAACTTCTTCCCTGCCCCCACCATGAACGCTTATCAAGAACTGCTTGAATCTTTGCGCAGCATTACCGGTGCTGCCCACGTGTTGACCGAAGGCGACCTCACCGCCTGGGAACTGGACTGGCGCAAGCGTGAACGCGGCAAGGCGCTGGCTGTTGTTCGTCCCTCATCCACCCCCGAAGTCGCAGCGATAGTCAAGGCCTGTGCAGCCGCCGGTGTCAGTATCGTTCCGCAAGGTGGCAATACCGGTATGGTGGTGGGCTCTACACCGGACGCCAGCGGAACCCAGGTGGTGCTGAGCCTGACCCGCATGAACCGGGTGCGCAACCTTGACTCAGGCAACCTGACCATCACCGTTGATGCCGGTTGTGTGCTGCAAACCCTGCAAGAGACTTGCGAGAAAGCCGGTTTTTTGTTCCCTTTGAGTCTGGCCTCAGAAGGCAGTTGCACCATCGGTGGCAACCTGGGAACCAACGCAGGCGGCACGCAGGTGGTGCGCTATGGCAATACACGTGAGCTCTGCCTTGGGCTGGAGGTGGTCACGGCGCAAGGCGAGATCTGGAGCGGCCTGACAGGCCTGCGCAAAGACAACACCGGTTATGACCTGCGGCATTTGTTTATCGGGTCCGAAGGGACCTTGGGCATCATCACAGGCGCGACCATGAAGCTTTACCCGCTGCCCACATCGCAGCTCACCGCCATGGCTGCCGTGCCGTCGCTGGATGCGGCGGTGGAATTGCTGGGACTGGCGCATCGGCACCTGGCCTCTGGCCTAACGGGCTTTGAAGTGATGGGACAGTTCGCCCTGAGCCTGGTGGTCAAGCATTTCCCGCAGCAACGCGTGCCCCTGTACCAGCAGACACCTTACTGTGTCGTTCTTGAAAATTCGGGCTACGAGTCGGAGGAACATTCGCGCACCCAGTTCGAGCGTCTACTCGAAGCCGCCATGGAATCGGGCTGTGTGACCGATGCGGTAGTGGCCGAAAGCATCACCCAGGCCCGGGCGCTGTGGCACATCCGCGAAAGCATTCCGCTGGCGCAAGCGGAAGAGGGCTTGAACATCAAACACGACATTTCAATTTCGGTGTCGCGCATTCCGGCCTTCGTTGATGAGACCAACGCCTTGCTGCTCAAGGCCTTCCCTGGTGCACGACTGGTCACCTACGGTCATTTGGGCGACGGTAATCTGCACTACAACGTTCAGGCGCCGGAACACGATGATCAGGCGCGGTTTCTCAACGAAGAAGAGGCCCCCATGAATGCGCTGGTTTATGAAGTGGTTGACCGCTACAACGGCTCCATATCCGCCGAGCACGGTATCGGCAGCCTCAAAGTCGAGAAACTGGAACACCACAAGTCCCCTGTTGCCATGGACCTGATGCGCAGTATCAAAAAGGCACTGGATCCCCACAACTTGATGAACCCCGGGCGGATGCTCAGAGGGTAATTTGGCCATGAATTCGTCGACCAATTTCCCTACGTCTAGCCTCAGCCAGTTGCGCCCGGTACGAAGTCAGTATGAAGACTTCATGCGCCATGTGGACCACAACGGGGTATACAAACCCGACCGTACCGGCACGGGCACCAAGAGCGTATTTGGCTACCAGATGCGCTTTGACCTCAATGAAGGCTTCCCGCTGGTCACCACCAAAAAAGTGCACCTGCGCTCCATCATTCAAGAACTGCTCTGGTTTCTCAGTGGTTCATCCAATAACAACTGGCTCAAAGAGCGCGGCGTGAGCATCTGGGACGAATGGGCACGACCGGATGGCGACCTTGGGCCTGTCTATGGCGTGCAATGGCGAAGCTGGCCGACGCCCACCCCGGACAATCCGGATGCGCACATCGACCAGATATCTGAAGTCATCAAAACACTGCGAACCAACCCTGACTCGCGCCGCATCATCGTGAGCGCCTGGAACGTGGCTGAACTCTCCAAAATGGCGTTGATGCCGTGCCATGCCTTTTTTCAGTTCTATGTCGCCCCGTCTGAAGTGCCGGGTGAAAAGGCCAGGCTGAGCTGTCAGCTGTACCAGCGCAGCGCGGATATCTTTCTGGGTGTGCCTTTTAATATTGCCAGCTATGCCCTGCTCACGCATATGGTGGCGCAGCAGTGCGATCTGGCAGCGGGCGACTTTATCTGGACCGGCGGTGACTGCCACATTTACAGCAATCACCATGAACAGGTGGCCGAGCAACTGTCCCGCGCTCCCTACCCCTACCCCACCTTGAACATCAAGCGCAAGCCCCAGTCCATCTTTGACTACCAGTTTGAAGACTTTGAGGTGCTGGACTACCAGTGCCACCCGGCCATCAAGGCACCGGTGGCGGTGTGATCAGACCGCACCAATTGCTCGCGCTGGTGGGCCTTACCCTGATGTGGGGCATCAACTGGCCGATGATGAAACTTTCCCTGCGGGAAATGACCCCGATGTACTTTCGGGCCATCACCATGTCTGGCGGGGCGCTGTGGCTGTACCTGTTTTACCGCGCCCGTGGCGTACGCATGTGGCCGCAGCGTAACGAATGGCGCTCGTTGATCCAACTTGGCACATTCAACATGTTGGGCTGGCATGCCATCTCCATCCTGGGCGTGCGGGAGCTGGCTTCCGGGCGAGCCGCCATTCTGGGCTTCACCATGCCCATCTGGACGGTGTTGATCAGCGTGCTTTTTCTGGGTGAAAAATTGACCCGACGTCTGGCTTTTGCCGTTGTTGCCGTTGCTGTTGCGATTTTTCTGCTCACCGCCAACGAGCTCACCACCCTGGCAGGCAGGCCCCTGGGTGTCCTGTGGATGGAAATCAGCGCGATCCTATGGGCCATAGGAACGTTGATGATGCGCCGCGCCCAACTGACCCTGCCTGTGGAAACCCTGACTGTGTGGATGATGATTCTTTCCAGCGCCTGTTTGTGGGTCATTGCCCTGACCTTCGAGCCCTGGCCAAGTTGGCAGTTCTCAGGGGCCTTTTGGGGCAGCGTGGCCTACGGCGCATTGATCAACTATGGCTTTGCCCAAATCATCTGGGCCAGTCTGGCGCGCAATCTGCCGCCCTCCACCAGTGCCATGAGCATCATGGCCATTCCGCTGGTAGGCATACTGGCTGCCACCTTCATTGTGGGTGAATGGCCACACTGGCAGGACTTTCTGGCCATCGTCTTTGTCATGGCTGCCATTGCCGCGGTGCTACTGCCGCCGCGCAACCGGCCTCGCCCAAACACACTAGACCCATGAACATTCAGCTCATATTTGCCCGCGCTGCCAATGGCGTGATTGGCAAGGACAACGCCATGCCCTGGCATCTGCCGGAAGACCTGGCGCACTTCAAACGCACCACCATGGGAGCCCCGGTCATCATGGGGCGTAAAACCTGGGACTCATTGCCCCCGAAATTCCGGCCCCTGCCCGGGCGGATCAACGTGGTGGTCACGCGGCAAACCGATTGGTTGCACCATGCAGGCAATCCCGTCGGCGTGCAGTACGCAAACGGTCTTGGTCTTGCCCTGGACCAACTGCGCAGCCACGCGAACGTCTGGGTGATCGGTGGCGCCGAGATTTATGCACAAGCCATGCCGCTTGCCAGCAAAGCCGTGGTGACTGAAATTGATGCCACCTTCGAGGGCGATGCTTTTGCCCCGCAATTCGGACCCGATTGGACAGAAACCACGCGTGAAAGCCATGTTTCATCGACAGGCCTTCAGTTTAGTTTTGTGACCTACACACGAAAAGAAGGAGACTGATATGTCCGGTAATGGATTTCACGTACACGGCCCGCACGACCACGAGCTGGAGCACGCCCAGCAGGGTGGCCACGGCGAACACGGCTCAGGCGGCATGATCAACCAGATTGCCATGTTCACGGCCATCATTGCCACGGTGGGCGCGCTGTTTTCCTATATGGGCGGGGCTACCCAGGCCAACGCCGGGCTGTTCAAGAACAATGCCGCCATCAAAAAAACAGAGGCATCCAACCAGTGGAATTATTTCCAGTCCAAAAGCACGAAGCAATCGCTGGCCGAAGTCTCGCGTGACCTGACCCCACGTGAAGAAGACAAGTCCAAATACCAGGCCAAGATTGACCGCTACGAAAAAGAAAAACTCGAGATCAAACTGGCTGCAGAAAAGCTGGAAGCAGAAGCCACCTCCTGGGACCATCAAAGCGATGAGCAAATGCACCAGCACCACCGCTGGGCCCAGGCCACCACCGTGTTGCAGGTGGCCATCGCGCTGGCTGCCATTGCACTGCTGACCAAAAAGAAATGGCTGGAATACGCCATGTTTGTCGGTGGTGCCGCAGGTGTTGTCATCGGCTTGCTTGCCGCGCTACACATTTAAGCGCATAAAGCCATTGATCTGTCTGCAAATAATCAGTTAGGACGCATAAAAACGGTTGACGACACTCATGAAACTTGCCACCTGGAATGTGAACTCTCTGAACGTGCGCCTGCCGCAGGTCATCGCCTGGCTGCAGGACAATCCGGTTGATGTGCTGGCGCTGCAGGAGCTTAAGCTCACCGACGACAAGTTCCCGCACGACGCGTTTGCCGACATCGGCTACACAGCGCAGTGTTTCGGCCAGAAAACCTACAACGGGGTGGCGCTGCTCTCGCGCCTGCCGGCTGCCGACGTGGTGAAAAATATTCCCGGCTTTTCCGATGAGATGGCGCGCGTGATCACGGGCACATTTGACAATGACATCCGGGTGGTTGGTGCCTATTTCCCCAATGGTCAGGAGCCGGGCAGCGATAAATTTGAGTACAAGATGAACTGGCTCAAAGGCCTGCGCAGCTGGATACAGCAAGAACTGCTGATCCACCCCAAGCTGGTGTTAATGGGGGATTTCAACATCACCTTTGATGACCTCGATGTCTGGGACCCGGTGGGCATGCGCGACCAGATTCACTGCACCGAGGAAGAGCGTTACCACCTGAGGGCGCTGATTGCCATGGGTTTTCACGACAGCTTGCGGCTGTTCGAGCAGCCTGCCAAAAGCTACTCGTGGTGGGACTACCGCGATTTCGGGTTCAAGCGCAACCGTGGGCTTCGCATCGACCACATCCTGGTGAGCTACGCCCTCAAACCCGGGGTGAGCGCCTGTCAGATAGACAAAACACCCCGAAAAAACGAACGCCCCAGCGATCATGCGCCGGTGGTCATCAGCCTGGCTTGAATCCGTCGGATTCGTTTCGCCGGATCCATTTCACCGGCTTGACCTACTCCAGCCCGAGTTCCTGGATCTTGCGCGTGATGGTGTTGCGGCCTATGCCCAGCCGGACGGCCGCCTCGATACGACGACCATGTGTGCTGTTCAGGGCAGACGCGATCAGTTGAGACTCAAAGCGTCGCGTCAGAATATCCCACACGTCGTTGTGACCGCTCGCCAACAACGCATCCGCTTCGGCTTTGAGGCCGGATTCCCAGCTCATGCCCGTATTGGACACAGGGGCCAACCCGGCAGACGCATCCATCACGTTGTCGCCAACCGGTATGTCGGTGACTGATGTTGGCAGCGTTTGAGGGATTTTGACGTCCACTTCAGGGGGCAGGTCTTTGGGCTCAATCAACTGCGCCGGGGCCATCACCGTGAGCCAATGGCAAATATTTTCCAGCTGACGCACATTGCCCGGGAAACTGAATTTAGCCAGCCAAGCCAGCGCCGAGTCGGCGATTCGCTTGGGCTCCACATCCAGCTGCATGGCACTGATGTGCAGGAAATGGCGCGTCAGCATGGGGATGTCCTCCAGCCGTTCACGCAGGGCGGGTAGTCGCAGGCGAATGACGTTGAGCCGGTGAAAAAGGTCTTCGCGGAAATTACCTTCTGCCACCCGCTGCTCCAGGTGCTGGTGCGTGGCGGCAATCACGCGGACATTGGCTTTGACTGCGCTGTGACCGCCCACCCGGTAGAAGTGGCCATCACTGAGAACACGCAAGAGACGGGTTTGCAGATCAAACGGCATATCGCCGATTTCATCCAGGAACAGCGTACCGCCATCAGCCTGCTCAAAGCGTCCGCGCCGCATGGTCTGGGCACCTGTAAACGCGCCGCGCTCGTGACCGAAAAGCTCAGACTCCAGCAGGTCTTTAGGAATGGCTGCCGTGTTGATGGCCACAAAAGGGCCCTTGGAACGGGGCGAGTGCTTGTGCAAAGCACGGGCCACCAGCTCCTTGCCTGAGCCGGATTCGCCGGTGATCAGTACCGTCACATGGCTGTGACTCAAACGCCCGATGGCCCGGAACACATCCTGCATGGCCGGCGCGTGGCCAAGCATTTCAGGCGCCTCTTCCATACGGTCTTCCGCCACTTCTTCACGCTGGCTTTCCTCTACCGCGCGGCGAATCAACTCGACTGCTTTGGGCAAATCAAAAGGCTTGGGCAGGTACTCGAAAGCACCGCCCTGAAACGCAGACACTGCGCTGTCAAGGTCAGAGAAGGCCGTCATGATGATGACCGGCAGGCCAGGATGCAGGGCTTTGACTTTCTCCAGCAAATCCAGTCCGGAGCTGCCCGGCATGCGAATGTCGCTGACCAGAATTTGCGGGCCGTCTTCCTCGGTTGCACTCGCCAGGGCAGCCAGAACATCACGGGGGTTCGAGAAGCTCCGGGTGGGCAGTTGTTCGCGCAGCAATGCCTTTTCCAGCACAAAGCGGATGGACTGGTCATCATCTACGATCCAAATCGGCTTCATGTCGTGTCCAAGGTCAGGCTGCCTGAAACGTCAGGGCAACGGTATTGATATTTTGAAATGCGTACGACCGGGCTCGCTGTCACATTCAATCAGGCCATGGTGCTGCTGAACAAAGGTTTGAGCCAAAGTCAGCCCCAGGCCAGAACCACCCTCCCTGCCCGACACCAGCGGATAGAAAATGCGGTCCTTGATCGAATCTGGCACGCCAGGTCCGTTGTCTATGACATGCAATTCCAGTGCCAACTTGTAGCGGTTTTTCCCCAGGGTAACCTGCCTCACGACACGGGTGCGAAAGATCAGTTCGGCATCACCGTAGGAAATTCTGTCCACCAGAGCCTGACAGGCATTTTGCGCAACATTGAGTACGGTTTGGATGAGTTGCTCACGGTCCCCCCGCAAGGTTGGAATCGAGATATCGTAATCCCGGACCAGGCGTAAACCTTTGGGGAACTCAGCCAGAACCAGCGAGCGAACCCGCTCACACACCTCATGCACATTGACCTCCCCCACCACATGAGGGCGGCGGTGCGGCGCGAGCAGCCGGTCAACGAGTAACTGCAAGCGATCCGCCTCGTGAATGATCACTTGGGTGTATTCCCGCAGTTCGCGCGAGTCAATCTCCATCTCCAGCAGCTGTGCCGCACCGCGGATGCCCCCCAGAGGGTTTTTGATTTCATGCGCCAGATTCCGGATCAGTTCCTTGTTGGCCTGCGCCTGATCGAGCAGCCGCTCCTCCCGGTCCTGGCGGGTTTGTTGTTCCAGGGGCAGCAACTCAACGATGATTTCGTCTGGTTTTTCGGTTTGGGTGACCGTGATGTGAAGCGGCATGAGATCACGGCTCGGTCGCTTGAGCCAGCCGTCATAGCGCAATACGGCAAATTTATTGCCGCCTACAGAGGCCAGTGCATTTTTGAGAACCTGCGGTTCTGTCAGGTTGTCGGCAAAGTCGGTTCCTTCCAGATTGCGGCGGGACGAGCCCAAGGTATCTTCCAGTGTTGAGTTGACAAACGACAGGGTTGCGTTGCTGTCAACCACAGCAACCAGGGTTGCCAGAAGATCAAAGGCTTGAAAGCGTACCGGTGAAGTAAGGTCGTCGCGTTGCAATTGGAGCTACTTTGAAACAGGAAGGCGCGCGATTTCACGCCGGATGCCACCGATGTCACTCTCCAGCCGGTCCAGGCCTAGTTTGAGTTCAGCCACCCGGTCAAGGTACTTTTGGTGGTTACGCGTCTCCGGGCCCAGCTTGTCAGGCTCGCCGTTGTTGTATTCCCGCAGAAGCTCATCGCGGCGGGCTTCTGCGCGTTTCAACTCAGACTCAAGAATCAGCCGGGTATCGGAGTCGCGCGAGCGCTGGTCGATGCCATCCCCACGCGGCGCAGCGGGTCCGGTGTTGGCCACTCGGGCAGGTGCAGGTACAACTGGCGGACGTTGGCCCTGAACCACCGTGACATTGCCGCCTTCGAGCAATTGACAACTGCCCTTCTGCGCCTCGGTAATGGTGTTGGTGTACGCATTGCCGCATCGGTAAATTCGGTTTTGTGCCTGCACATTGGCAACAGCCACTAGGGCAGCGAGAAGAATCAGTAAAACATGTTTCATGATGTGTTTACGCACCCATCAAGGCGGGGCGTCTGGCCAGTATCCCCCAATCAACAGGAAATTCAAATACGGGCATTGCAGAAATGGAAAAGGACGGCAGGCCGTCCTTTTCTATGCCGAACCATCTCGCAAAAGATGGTCCTGCGAATAGCCACTTAGAGTGAATAGTACATGTCGTACTCAACAGGATGCGGTGCCATACGGAAACGCGTGACTTCTGTCATTTTGAGCTCGATATAGGCATCGAGCATGGAATCGGTAAACACGCCGCCTTTGGTCAGGAAACTGCGATCCTTGTCAAGATACTCCAGCGCCTGATCAAGGCTGTGGCAAACGGTTGGAACTTTTGCATCTTCCTCGGGAGGCAAATGGTACAGGTCCTTGGTGGCGGCTTCGCCGGGATGGATCTTGTTTTCCACGCCATCCAGACCAGCCATCATCAATGCCGAGAAGCACAGGTAGGGGTTGGCAGACGGATCGGGAAAGCGCGTCTCAATGCGACGGCCTTTGGGGTTGGCCACAAAGGGAATACGCACCGAAGCCGAGCGATTGCGTGAGCTGTAGGCCAGTTTCACAGGAGCCTCAAAACCGGGGACCAAGCGCTTGTAGCTGTTGGTGCCTGGATTGGTAATGGCGTTGAGCGCACGTGCGTGCTTGATCACGCCACCAATGTAATACAGGGCAAAGTCGGACAAACCAGCATAGCCGTCACCCGCAAACAGGTTTTTGCCGTCTTTCCAGATGGACTGGTGCACGTGCATGCCGCTTCCGTTGTCGCCAGCGTAGGGCTTGGGCATGAAGGTGGCAGTTTTGCCATACGCATTGGCCACATTCCAGACCACATACTTGAGCACCTGGGTCCAATCGGCGCGCTGCACCAGCGTGCTGAACTTGGTGCCGATCTCGTTTTGACCGGCGCCCGCCACTTCGTGGTGGAACACCTCAACCGGAATGCCCAGGGATTCAAGAATCAGGGACATCTCAGCGCGCATGTCCTGGGTGCTGTCAACGGGAGGTACGGGGAAGTAACCTCCTTTGACCGTAGGACGGTGGCCGCGGTTGCCGCCTTCAAGCTTGGCACCGGTATTCCAGGGAGCTTCGTACTCTTCAATTTCAAAACCGACTTTGCCGGGATCGTTGGACCAGCGCACGCCATCAAAAATAAAGAACTCGGGTTCGGGGCCAAAAAATGCGGTATCGCCCAGACCTGAGGCTTTCAGGTAAGCCTCTGCGCGCTTGGCAATGGAACGGGGATCACGGTCGTAGGCTTTGCCATCGCTGGGCTCTACCACATCACAGCTCATGAACATCGTGGTTTCTTCAAAGAAGGGGTCGATGTTGGCGGTGTTGGGATCGGGCATGAGCTGCATGTCTGATGCTTCAATGCCTTTCCATCCGGCAATCGAGGAACCGTCAAACGCATGGCCTGAGGTGAACTTATCTTCATCAAAGTGCGACACCGGCACCGTGACGTGCTGCTCTTTGCCGCGGGTATCGGTGAAGCGGAAGTCAACAAACTTGACTTCGTTTTCTTTCACCATCTTCATTACGTCTGCGACGGTCTTGGCCATCAAATACTCCTGGTTGGACAATTGTTAATAAAACTTGCTCAGTGATACCGTATGCAGTTTTTGTGCCAAATATCAATCTGACCTGAAACCACAGAAGCCGTATTCTGCCTTGAGTTTGCAGCCCTCAGAAGCAGCCACAGCAACAAAAAGAAATGCACCATACAAGGTAACAACTCACAAAATGCACCAATGTTGTGCTTAATTTGTAAGGCAATGACTTTTAAGGGATTAATTTCGCACCAATTCAGGGCCAAGCTTGCATCCATCTGCCGACAAGCTTGCAAACATGGCTGAATAAGCCGGTTCAACATGCGAAATCAGGCCCTTGACGCCCAGTTCGATGTGACGCCCGTACTCCGGGTGATCCACGCTGGGCAAGCTGAACACCTTGATGTTCGGATAGTTGCGCTCAAGGACTTCCATCAAGGGCGTCAGGTTCGACTCCATGGCGCCCAGCACAATCACCGATTTCTCCACCCAGGCGGCCGTTTGAAAGAACGCGCTGTAGTGTGTGTCCAGTGTTGCTGCCACCATCGGCCAGGCCATCACCGGAAAGCCCGGCACGAAATGCACAACGCCCCCTAGGGGGGAACGGCAGCTAAAGCCGGGTATCTTGTTATACGGGTTCGCAATGATCTCGGCCCCGACCGGAAAGACCCCCATGTTGAGCCGGTGAATGTTGTCAGCCCGGTCCGGGTTGTAAGGAACACCCTGCTCCAGAGCGACCTCTTTGATGCGTTCCCGAATCAGCAACTCGGCCTGTGGGTGTAGCACCAGATCGGTGCCCAGCGCCCGGGCAGCACACTGGCGCGTGTGGTCGTCGGGTGTGGCGCCAATGCCGCCGCAGGAAAACACCACGTCGCCAGATTCAAATGCGCGCTTGAGTGTGGCGGTAATACGATCTGGTGAATCCCCAACGTAATCTGCATAACTGAGTTGCAAACCGCGCTCGTGCAGCAGTTCTATGACTTTGGGCAGGTGTTTGTCTACGCGCTTGCCGGAAAGAATTTCATCGCCAATGATGATCAATCCAAAAACCGGCGTTTCTGAAGTGGGCTTAGGGGTGCTGGGGTGTGTCATGCTGCAATGCTAACGGCTCAGAAGAAGGGGGAGGCGTGTTCTGGTCACGAACCAGAACCAGGGCAGCCAGGCAGAAATGGGCAAACCACAACGCCGAGAAAACAAATACCAGGGTGTAGAGCAATATCGCCAACGGCACCATCAGGGGGGCCATAACGACTGCCGCCGCGCCAAATGTAAACACCAGTGCAGGTGCCGACCCCAGATAAGCAGTCAGGACACCAATGGCCAATAACCACAAACGATGCTGTTGCATGACTTCAATCCGCTCAGCTTGTGTTGCATGGGCGGCCAGCACATCAAAGCTCATCACCCGGTAGGTCAACCAGCCCCAGACCAGGGGAGGCAGAATCATGATGAGCGGCGGAATGAACCACAGGGGCATTGAAATCACCAGCGCAAGGATTGCGAGCACCGAAGAGCTCAGCCCCAACCACAGGCTGGGCCACAGGGTACTGCCAGGCTGTGCCTGAAGAGTTGGGAAGCGCCGTTTAGCCACCAGCGTCACCAAGGGAGGCATCAGTATCCAGGTGACCAGCAGCAGCGTGATCATGATGATCAACGGAATTGCCAGACACAAAACAATGAATGGCGCGAGCACATTGCGCAGACTCTGCCCCCCCACGGCATCCAGCCACTTCAGAAAGGTCTCCAGCAAAGCCAGTTGACCCACCCATTGCTGCACGGCATTGACGGCAGGCTCCCAGAAAAAGTAGCTGAGCGCACTGCCGAGCCCCACCATCAACAGCTGGGGCACCAACAACAAGACCATGACCCGCGGGTGCAGACAATACCCCAATGCACGCCAGAAAGAGTCCATGAACAAGCTCATGCGCGACCCATCAGACGTAACACGCCCTGCCATTGTTGAGACCAGAAACCCCGGCCATACTCACGCCCCTGTTCGACCTGGTCACGCACGCCGGTCGGTTCAAAACGACGCTCAAAGTTGGCGGTGCCCCAGAGCATGTCCCACCACGGGAACAACACCCCGAAATTGCAACCACCCAGGGTCTGGCGACCACCCGACTCGTGTCCCACGCCTATGCTGTGGTGCATGCGATGAAAGCGGGGGCTGACCCACAGCCGCTCACCCCAGCGGCCGAACCAGAGCCTCAGATTGGCATGCTGAAAGTTTTCACTGAGCTGGGTGATTGCGACAATTGCCACAAACTGCCCCGGTGCCACGCCGATGAGGTGGGCCAGGGCCACCAGGAGCAGGTCGCGGATCAGGTCATCAAGCAGGTGGTTGCGGTTGTCGCTCCACATCGTCATCTGGCGCTGGGCATGGTGCAAGGCATGCAGTCGCCACCACCATTCAAGATGGTGCTGGCCGCGATGAATCCAGTAATCGGCAAGATCAAAAACCAGCAGGTAGATCAGCAAACTCACCAGCGGCAGATCGGTCAGTCCCGGCACCAGGTCATCCAGTTGAAACGTGCCCAGACCGGCCACTCGCATCAGCCCAAAAAAGTCATCGACCAGCGGCGTGACAGCAAAAAACATCACCAGCCTGAACAGCCCCAGCCGGTGGATCAACGTGTAAATCATGTCGGTGCGCACGGTGGCTCTGTCGGTCACGGCTTCAACCGGCCACAAGCGCTGCAGCGGGCCGATCAGGCATACCAGAACCAGCAACTGAATAGCCCCGACCAGCAGCCAGCCTGTGGCATCAAAGGCATCCTCCAGTCGACCGCCCAGACCCATCTTGAACACCAGCGGGCCCACAACCGACTCGAACAAGCCTTGCTGCAGCTCTGAGAACAGATTGATCCAGTCGTTCATGTCTTCATCACACCACAACTAACGCGGAAACTGACTCAGCCAGGCCTGATAGGACGGGTGGGTACGCAGGGTCTGAAAGCAAAAACCACGTTCTTTGAGCCCCACAATCAGCGGCTCCAGAACACCGGGTGCCCAGGGGTCTTGTCTTGACCAGATGCCCAGATGCGCCATCAAAATGTCACCGCTGCGAATGTCCTGCAAGGCACGGCGCAACAGCGTCGTATTGCTGAACTTGTCGCTGGGCAATTCATCACCCAAAAAACCTGCCGCAGCCCACGCCACGTGCTCAAACCCGCAGTCACGGGCAGCCTTGAGCAAAGCGGGCGATGTTTTGCCGCCTGGGGCACGAAAAAGCGGCAATGTTTTTTTACCGGTAACCGCTTCCAGCCGCAGCGCTGCATCCTGAATGGCGCTGCAGTATTGGCGGGCATCCCACACCATGTCTTGCCCGGCCAAGGCTCCCGCACTGGGGCGCACCCGAAAACGAGCCTCAGACGCGTCAGGGGTGCTGACATCCGCACGCCAGTAGACATGGTCCAGCGTGTGCGAGGCAAACTCATGGCCCTCTGCGGCTCTGGCTTTCCACCAGGGTGCCCAGTACTCGCCCAGACTGCCGTCCCCCTGGCGGGTACGCTCCTGGGCACCAAAAAAGGTGGCACGCACCTGCTGGCGCGTCAGCACCTCAGCCACCAGATCCGCCACACCCATGTGGCCGGTATCAAACGTCAGATACACCGGTTTCTTACAAGATAATTCGCCTTTAGCCCATGAAGGTAAAGGGTTTATAGCTACAAATGTTATAGCTATAAGGAATTTCAGGAAGGCATTATTGGCGCGGCGCATGGTCCAGCGTCCAAACCCCATGGGGGGATTTACCCACCTTGACCTGACGCACCACCTGGCGCGTCGTGGTGTCGATCACCGTGAGCCGCTTGGCCCAGCGGGATGTGACGTAGAGAAACCGGCCATCTTTGGACACATCCATGCAATCGGGCCCGCTGGGGGCGGCGAAAGTATCAACCGTGGTGAGTGTCGCGAGGTTGATCTTGCTGATGGAGTCGGCCACCCGGTTGCTGACAAAGACGTGCTTGGCATCGCCTGCAGCGCGAAACGCATGAGCGCCCTTGCCGGTCTCGATAGTTTTGACCAGCTTAGGATCGGCACCGGTTGCGTCATAGACCTCCACACCATTGCTGCCGGTCAACCCCACCAGAATCAGCCTGTCATCGGCGGTGCCAAAAACATCCGCGGGCATCTGGCCGGTTTTGACGCGCGACTTCACCGCCTGCAAAGCCAGATCGATCACCACCAGCTCGTTGCTGTCCTGCATGGTCACATACACCACCGTGCTGCGCGTATCAATCCACAAATGGCTGGGCGTCTTGCCGGTTGCAATCCGCTTGGCCAAATGAAAATCCTTGCCGTCCCAGCGATAAATATCGACGTGGTTGAGCCGGTTGGCAGCAGTCACAAACCATTTCATGTCGGGAGAAAAGCGCAGGTGGTAGGGATCCACAATGCCACGCACGGTACGCTGCACTTCAGCGGTTTTAGGGTCAAGAAAAGTCAGGGAGTCGCTGGCGGCATTGGCCACAATAAGGGATTTTTCGTCAGGTGTCAGGTACAGATGATGCGGCTCTTTACCGGTAGGAATGCGCCGGATTTCGGTCCATGTGTCCGGGTTGATCACACTCACATTGGCATCCAGCGAGTTCAGCACAAACAGGGGGTAAGACTGGGCCGTCACCACGGGTGCGAAGAGCCCAAGCAAAGCCAAAACCCAGGAAAAACGAAAAATTGAGATCACAAAAAAACCGTTTCGAAGATTGCTGTCAAGTGTAACGGGGTGCCATTCAAGCCGATGCCATGAGCCTGATGATCATGTGGACAATTCTGCCCGGTCAAATCATTTGAGCAGCAGCAGGTCAGCTGCATCGAGCCAGCGCCATTGGCCCGGTGCCATATCGGCGGGCAACTGCAAGCCACCTATGCTTGATCGGTGCAAGCCCTCGACCCGGTTACCCACCGCCGCCAGCATGCGTTTGACCTGGTGGTATTTGCCTTCGGTCAGCGTCAGCCTGAGGTGATGGCTGTCTGTTTGCTCACAGGCCGCCGCACGCACAGATTTGGGGTCGTCATCCAGCACCACACCAGCCAGCAGTTTGCTGATCTGGTTTGCATCCAAAGCATGCTTGACCGTCACTTCATACACCTTGGGTACGTGGTGGCGCGGCGAGCTCATGCGGTGAATAAACTTGCCGTCATCGGTAAGCAACAGCAGGCCAGTGGTATCTTGGTCCAGACGGCCCACCGCCTGGACGCCCTGCACCGCTCCCTTCTGGGGCCGCATCCGCAGGGGTGTCGGCAGCAGGGTGTAAATGCTGGGGTAGGTGGATGGCTTTTGCGAGCATTCGGTACCGGCCGGCTTGTTCAACATCAGGTAAGCCAGCGGGTGGTAGGTCCAGTCCACGCCCATCACCCGAAAGCGAAGCTGGTTTTCAGTGAGAACTTTCGCAGACTCAAGAACCGTCACAGGCTCTGTCGCGTCTTCACCCTCAAATACCTGAACCAGGCCCTGTTGGATCAGGCCTGCGCAGACCCGGCGCGTTCCAAAACCCTGTGAATAAAGAATATCTTGCAATTGCATGCCAGGAGTATCTCAAAGCCACTGCTGCGCCTGTACTTCAGATGGAAATATCACGGCAACGCCCAGGTGCACTCAACAGCGGTCAGGGCAATCGGGTCCTTGCCGCGCTGGCATTGCGATGCATCGAGATGGATAGTTCACAGGGTACGCTGCCCAACAGACCAATTTACACCAGCAGCTGATGCTCGCTCCTGTATTTCCAACCGGAAATACACGCAAACAAACTCATCACAAATGACCCGACACAGCGTATCAATGAAGCCATTCCAAGGTGGGGAGAAATAGCTGTTGACACCCTGGAGGCCAAAATTTGCCCATCTGCAACGCAGAAGGCTCCATGTTGAAGTACACCGCATGGACCGAATTGGCTGGCTGCGCGCTGCTGTGCTGGGTGCCAATGACGGCATTGTTTCAACTGCCAGTTTGATGGTTGGTGTCGCAGCCGCGAACACCAGTCTGCACAACATCCTTGTGACGGGCGTGGCTGGTCTGGTTGCCGGTGCCATGTCCATGGCCGCAGGAGAATATGTGTCCGTGCACTCCCAGGCTGACACCGAAAAGGCAGACCTGGCTCGCGAGACCCTGGAGTTGCAAACAGATCCGACCACCGAATTGAAGGAACTGCAAGACATCTATATCTCCAGAGGGGTGGAACCTGCCATCGCCTTGCAAGTTGCAACACAACTGATGCGTCAGGATGCCATTGGTGCACATGCGCACGACGAGCTGGGCATCACGCAAACGATCAGTGCTCGCCCCGTACAGGCAGCGCTGGCTTCTGCAGGCAGTTTCGCTGTAGGTGCTTGCTTGCCCTTGGGGGTTGCGGCAATAGCCCCCAGAGCAACCCAGATGATCTGGATGGTCGGTATGTCCCTGGTCTTCCTGGCACTCATGGGCGTACTTGCGGCCAAAGTCAGCAAGGTCAATTCATGGGTTAGCGCACTTCGCATCACCTTCTGGGGGGCGCTGGCCATTGCAGTAACGGCGGGTGTTGGCTCGCTTTTCGGTGTTGTTGCGTGATGAGTGAGCTGGATCCTGCAGTGAGCCTTGGCGCAGCAGAAATGGCTTTTGCCTTCATGGGTCTTTACTGTAATTGCTTCTTCCCTCGGTACGCTGTCGCACAGCGCAAACGAGGGTGATTCGCGATAGTCCGCTGGCGTGCTGCCAAAACTTCGGCACCGCCTGCAAGCATCCAAAAGAAGGAATGACCATGCGCAATTTTGTTACCGTGGTGTTCGATGACACGCAAAAAGCCTATAAGGGTCTGCATGCCTTGTGGCAACTCGACGAGGCCGGCGACATCACCGTGCACCGCACGGCCGTCGTTCATCGCGACGAGTGGGGTCACTTTCGGGTAGACACCAAGGAGACTCATGCCGTGTATGCGACCGCAGTTGGCGTTGGCATCGGCGCATTGCTGGGCATGCTGGCAGGGCCTGCTGGCGTGGCCATCGGTGCTGCTGGCGGCGCAGCCATTGGCGCGACGGCCGGAGCAGTGATCGGTAGCGCCATAAGTATGGGTCGCTCACAGGCCCTTGACGATGTGGGTTTTAAGGCAGGATTTGTGCTTGACCGTAGCCACTCTGAAGTCATCGCCGACATCACTGAAGATTGGCCTTGGGACATCAATGCCCGGATGCGTAGCCTTCAAGGAACAGTATTTCGGCGTTCCTTGGCAGTATCAGGCCTGATCCCACGGTAGCTGGCGAAGCACCGCCGGCAGGCTGTCGGGCAAATCTTCGGCCAGCAGGCCAGGGCCAAAGTGGGCGGCAGCAGCACCATGCAGCCACACGGCGGCGGCGGCGGCCATGAAGGGCTCCATACCCTGTGCCAGCAGGCCCAGAACCATGCCCGCCAGCACATCACCGGAACCGGCTGTGGCCAGCGTAGGCGGCGCGTTGGCGTTGATGATGGCGCGTCCATCGGGCGAGGCAATCACGGTGTCGCTACCTTTGAGCACAACAACCGCCTGGCAAGCCTGAGCGGCAGCGCATGCGCGGGACAGCTTGTCGCCGCGCATGTCGATGAGGCCTTCAAACAGCCGCTTGAACTCGCCCTCGTGGGGCGTGAGCACACACGGGCCGTGGATGGACTTGAACAAGGTGTCGGGGTTGTCCTTGAAGCTTGACAAAGCGTCGGCATCCAGCACGGTGGCACGGCCGGTTTTGAGCATCGCCAGCACGCGCGACTGCGTCTCTCGTGCTACGCCTGCACCAGGGCCAATCAGCAGGGCGCGAAAGCGCACATCGGACAGCAAAAGATCCAGATCCTGCGGCCGGGCCACCGGGCTCACCATCACGCTGGTCAACGCTGCGGCATAGACCGGCAGCGCAACTTCGGGCACGGCGACTGTGGTCAGGCCTGCACCCATCCGGGCTGCAGCCCGCGCCGCCATACGCGCTGCGCCGGTCGTCGGCCAGCCACCCCAAACCAAGGCGTGACCCCGGGTGTATTTGTGACCGTCTGCTTGCAAACCCGGCATGGCAGCAGCCCAGAGTGCGGGGGCGTTCTCAAAAATGGCGGGCTTGATGTGCTCGAATACCGAAAGCGGCGTTCCGATGTCTTGCACCACGAGTTCGCCGCACAGGCTACGGCCTGGCTGCAGCAAGTGGCCTGGCTTTTTGCGGAAAAAAGTCACGGTCAGCACAGCGGGCACCGCGCCCAGGTTGGCTCCGGTATCACCCATCAAGCCGCTGGGCACATCAACGGCCACGATGGGCAGCTTGCGCGCTGCCGCCTCGGCCAGGGTCTGTGCGGCCGCACCGTCGAGCGCGCGACTCAGACCCGCGCCAAAAAGGGCATCCACCACCAGTTCGGCCATGTCCAGTGCAGCAGGCACCAAGGGTTCGACAGGTCCGTGCCATAGGCTGGCGTGATGCGCCGCCGCACCGCGCAGGGTCGGCACTGGCACCAGCGTGGCCACACGCACCGGCCAGCCCGCCGCTGCCAGTTGACGCGCGATAACAAAGCCGTCACCACCGTTGTTTCCTGGCCCGCAAAGCACCAGTACGGCGCAAGACGCCCAGCGCTGTCGAATCGCCAAAGCCACGAGCCGACCCGCGTTGTCCATCAAATGGTTCTCGCCGAGTCCGCCGGCTACGGTCAGACGGTCGGCCAGCGCCATCTGAGAGGCTGTCAACAGTGCGGTTGGGCAGTCAGGACCGGCGAAACCGGTGTCCGTCACGCGCTGCATTGCTTTGAGTCATTGAGGTTGCTGTTGTCCACGGTGCCCCGGTCATGGTTTCGGAAACTTGCCAGAGTCTAGCCGCCTGTGCCCGATCCCGGGCCATCTGCGCTACTTCAGACCGGCGCGGCGAAGTGACCCATCCGCACCAGTTTTTTGTTGACAAATTCCTGAATGCCCATATTGCCCGACTCGCGACCGTAGCCGGAATTGGGATTGATACTTTGGTAGCTCATGACAGTGTGCTCTCAGGTTTCGATGATGACTTTAAGCGCGTGCGTCTTGGCCGCATGGCCGAAGGTGTCGTAGGCGTCCAGGATTTGCGCAAGCTTGAAGCGATGGGTGATGAGCGGCTTGGGATCGAGCCTGTGCGAACACAGCGTCTTGAGCAACATCGGCGTGCTGACCGTATCCACCAGCCTGGTGGTGATGCTGATGTTGCGGTCCCACAGCTTCTCCAGGTGCAGATCGACCTTGACGCCATGCACGCCGATATTGGCCAGGACCCCTCCAGCCGCCACGATTTGTTGGCACAACTCGAAGGTCGCGGGCATACCGACCGCCTCAATGGCCGTATCAACGCCCAGGCCATCGGTGAGCTTCATCACCGTCTCGACCGCCTTGCCATTGCTGCTGTTGATGGTGTGGGTGGCGCCAAAGCGTTTAGCCACCTCCAGCCGACCATCATCCAGATCAATCATGATGGTCTGTGCCGGCGAATAAAACTGTGCTGTCAAGAGCGCCGCCAAACCGATAGGCCCTGAGCCGACGATGGCGACCGTGCCGCCCGGCTGCACGCGGCCGTTGAGAACCCCGCATTCCAGTGCAGTAGGCAGAATGTCACTGAGCATGACCAGGGCCTCTTCATCGGCCCCGGCCGGGATGGGATACAGGCTCATGTCCGCATGCGGAATTCGCACAAACTCAGCCTGGGTGCCGTCAATGGTGTTACCCAGAATCCAGCCGCCGGTGGTGCAGTGCGAATACATCTGGCGGCGGCAAAAGCTGCACTTGCCACAGGCACTGACGCACGAAATGAGCACCGGGTCGCCGATTTTGAAAGCGGTGACACCCGCGCCGACAGCGTCAATAACGCCCACACCCTCGTGACCCAGGATGCGCCCGGGTGTACAGGTCGGTACGTCGCCCTTGAGAATATGGAGATCGGTCCCGCAGATCGTCGTTCGGGTGACCCGCACGATGGCGTCGGTGGCTGCGCTGATGGCTGGCTTGGGACGGTCCTCCAGCGACTTTTTGTTGGGGCCAAGATAAACGAGGGCTTTCATGCGGGACCTTCTGAGTCAGTAAACCCCTATGCTCATCGCTTGCCCCACGATGGGTCTGTTCGCTGGGACACCCAGCCTATATCTGGTTTGGGATTGGCGGGTTCGAAATCGTTCCCAGTGAATGCAAAACTGAATGGAGGTCAGGGCCCGAAAAATGGGGCTGCGGCGACAAGGCTTCAAACGGCAAACCTTGCCGGTTAACCCAATGCGTAGTAAAGCCAAACCAGGTGGCCCCCAACACATCCCATCCATTGCTGGAGACAAACAGCACTTCATCCTTGTTGACAGCCATGTTCTGTTGGACCAGTCCGTAACTTTCGGGAGAAGTCTTGAACAGGCGAATCGGATCAACGGACAGGAGGTGATCCAAAACATCCGCCATCCCCGCGCTCTTGACGGCTGAGGTGAGCATCTCCACACTGCCATTGGACAGGATGGCTGTCGTCAGGCCCATGGCTTTGATCTGTTGAAGCACAGCCAAGTTTTCTGGAAACGGCGTGAGGTGCGCATATTGCTGCATCAGCTTTTCAACCTGCCCGGATTTGCGGTCCAAGGCCAGCCGGTCCAAGGTGTATTCCAGGGACAAGCGCGTGAGTTCCCAAAACGGGCGGAAAAAACGGCTGCCCGTCGCGTTGTGCGGATCTGACTGGGTGATCAGCCGGGTGTATTCAATTTGCTTGTCGCGCCACTTCGCCGCAATATCCGCCCCATTTCCAGGGTAGAAGGCTTCCGCCAGAACCTGGATGGAATAAACGTCAAACAAGGTACCGTAGGCATCAAAAACAACCGCTTTAATCTTCATGATATTGACCTCAATGGGAATCAAACAACTGTCTTGGCATCTTAGCCAAAGAACAGAAGTCCATCATGCTTCAAACACGTGTGACCCTGCAGAGCAGCCTTAGTCCCACTCAGCCAGACGTCTCGTCTGGCGTCAGTTTTGTAACGTCCCATGTCCAGTTGCGTATGTCGGGCATATCCTGGCCGTGTTCCCGGATGTAGCGGGCGTGTTCAACAAGTTTGGCTGCGAGCCTCACTTTGAGCGCAGCACCTGCAGACCCCGTCTGCGGCAGACGATCAATGGTGTCCATCACCAGGTGGAATCGGTCCATGTCGTTCAGAACCGTCATATCGAAAGGTGTGGTGATCGTCCCCTCTTCCTTGTAGCCGCGCACATGGATGTTGCCGTGGTTGGTTCGCCGGTAGGTCAGGCGATGGATCAGCCAGGGGTAGGCATGAAAGGCAAAGATGACCGGCTTGTTGCGGGTGAAAAGCGCATCGAAGGCCGCATCGCTCAGGCCGTGCGCGTGCTCGGTCTGTGGCTGCAGCTTCATCAGAT
>JBILKC010000355.1:0-2798 GCA_044376885.1 Hylemonella sp.
GCGGTACAAACCCGAGGTAATAAAGAGAGGCAGCGCCAACACCAATGCGACCAACACCACCCACAGGGCAGGCCCCGCCAGCGATACCCATTCACCCGTGCGCAGGTAAAACGCCAACCACACCGACAGCACACAAAGACCGGAGTCCAGCGCCAGCACCACCCCCCGTTTAACCGGGCGCGGCAGGGCCAAGGCGGGTGCAGCAAATTGGCTTAGTCTTCGGATCATGGTTTAAGTTTGCGTGTGGTCATGGTGAAACGCCATCAGTGCCTATTTTGCGCCTTCCACGCCGCATACTCAGATGGTCGCACGCCATAGCGCGCCAGAACACCCTCGTGCACTCCCAAAGCATTCGGGAGTTCAGCCAATTGAAATAATTCCATTCAACTCTTCACACGCTGACTCAAATACAGTTGGCACAACCTGCTTCCAAGGGTGAGGCCGCGCGCCACTTTTGCGCCAATCGAAAGATTTTGGCTGATGCGCCAGCACGTAGCCAATCTCACCCTTTCCAGTGGTGAACTTCACGGCGAAGGGATTGGTTTCGTTTGACTGCGCATGCGTCATGGGCAAACCGATCACGATACCCGTGCGCTCGTTGAACGCCTTGGTTGACAGAACCAACATGGGGTGTTCATCCTTCATTTCACCACCCACCTGGGGGTTAAAGTCAATCCAGATCATGTCGCGCCGATCTGGCACCCACGGTTTATTCGTGGTCATCAAAACACTTCGGTGCCAACACGCCCACCCACCATTACCTCACCACCATGAATAGCGGGATCGAAGGCTTTGAGCTTTTGTGCAAGCGTTAGTTTTGGCTTGCCAACAGCAGACAAGAAAACGCCACCTTCAACCACCTCCACTTTGATCGGCAAACCCAACGCGAACCGTGCCGCCTTGGCAACGGGTGCCGTAATGCGCACGGCAAGGCCATTTCCCCACTCCTGAATCGTCTGTTCAGCCGTTACTGTTCCAGTCATGAATAACCCCCTATAGCGTAGATACACGTTTATACATAAACCACAAGAAATGTCAACCCAAGAGGTGACGTGAGCAGGGCTTTCATCTTGGCTCTGACGTGCAGCATCACCTGCGCGGGGCGATGGCCTGCTTACTCATGCCCGGCTTGCGGATCAAGCACCAGCCAGACCAGGTCACCTGCATCGGGAACATAGCAATGCATTTAGGAGGGGTTCAAGACGACGGGAATATCGCGCGCACCGTGCAATATGCGAACGACAAATCTTTTCGCATTGTGCACGCAACTCGGCCACGAAACTTCCGGCTCGAACGGGGTTGTCTTTTGCAATGTAGTCTCCTATCTCCTCAAGATCGAACGCTGCCATGGGCGTAAAGAGCAACTGCATTAGCGCGCTTGGCGAGTCGCCTGCTGTACGTATTTGGCTTGTAGTCGATCAAACACTGGTTCAGCCGCAAGGGCTGCACCACTGGCCTTCCCTGCGGCGATATCATTTCTCAGCGTTTGGAGTTGGATGGCCTGCTGGCGCTCGGTGTCCTCGAGCAATCTCAGTCCGGCGCGGACGACTTCACTGACGTTGTTGTAGCGCCCGCTTTCGACCTGGTCGCGGATGAAGGTCTCAAAATATGGGCTTAGTGCAACACTGGTGGGCATAAAGTTCTCCTAACAGTTGTTAACTATTATTATTCGGCCGACAGGCTTTGTCCAGCACACGGCCCTGACGGCGGCCTCAGCCCACCATGAGCAGGGCTTTCATCTTGGCTCTGACGTGCAGCATTAGCTGCGCAGGTACGGTTGCTTTTTTCCTGGCCTTGCGCACTTCCCAATCCAGGGATTTGACTTGATCTGACAACACGGCGCAGCCAACGCCGCCTACCGATGCAAGGCCAGCCCGCTAAACAGGCCCTTAGTGCGATACCCCATCCCGCCTGAGCACCTTGATGAAGGTCAGCCACAAAATACGGATGTCAAACCACAGAGACCGGCGCTGCAGATAGGCTACATCCAGCTTGACCTTGTCAGGAATCGGCAACTCGTCACGCCCGTTGACTTGCGCCCAACCGGTGAGGCCAGGCACCAAGGTGTGCACGCCTTGCTCGGTGCGCAAATCAATCAGGTCTTGCTGGTTAAACAGCGCCGGGCGCGGACCCACAAAGCTCATGTGCCCCACCAGAATGCTCCACAGCTGCGGCAACTCGTCCAGGCTGCTCTTGCGCAAAAAAGAGCCTATGGGCGTGAGGTGCGAACGGGCATCGGCCAGCAGATGGGTGGCCACCGCTGGTGTGCCCACGCGCATGCTGCGGAACTTGGGCATTTTAAAAATCACGTTGTTGCGGCCCACGCGGTCAGACCAATACAGAGCGGGACCCTTGGATGTCAAGCGCACGGCAATTGCCACCAGCATCACAGGAAAAAACAATATCAAGGCCGCAAGCAAAGCCACGATCAAATCAAAAAACCGTTTCATATTTCATGTCGCTCTTGCTTTCTGCCTAGTTTGATTAACCATCTGCTCAATCCAGCCTTCAAGCTTGTCCATCAACATAGATCTATCAAATTCCCGGCTACTCGCTTCCAACCCATTTTTGCCCATGACATTTCGCTCTTCATTTGTCATTTGAGATAGCGCTAACACAGCAGCAGCTAATCAGGCAGAGTCTCCCGCGTTACAAGTCAATCCAGCTTTAGATTGTTTGACAATCTCAGCACCCTCACCATTCAACATCGCAACAACAGGAATTCCTGCAGCAAGATACGACTGCAGCTTGCCGGGAATCGTCATTGAAAAAATAGGTTCGTCTTTTAAACTCACCAG
>JBILKC010000356.1:0-2796 GCA_044376885.1 Hylemonella sp.
TGATCCTCAGTGCAGCGCACAACGGCACGATAGTTAAAGCGCGGCTGCCGTCGCACACCACGCAACTCAAACCGGGCGACACAGCGTGGCTTCAGGTGATGGGGCCACATACCTGCTTCTATAAAAACGAAGAGATCGTGGCGTGAGGGAGCAACCATGAGCACGACAACCAAACCCATCAACCAGAAAGCCTGGTTCCTGATATTGCCGATGCTGCTTTGCGTGGCTTTTTCAGCCATCCTGCCCTTGATGGTGGTGGTGAACTATTCAGTGCAAGACATCATTTCGCCTGAGCGACGGGTGTTTGTGGGTACCGAATGGTTTACCGCCATCATGCGCGATGAAGAACTTCACGGCGCTTTGCTGCGTCAGATCATCTATTCATTTTCGGTGCTGGCAGTGGAGTTGCCGCTGGGCATTTTGCTGGCGCTGTCCATGCCCACCAAGGGCTGGAAGTCGTCGGCGGCCCTGGTGATTGTGTCGCTCTCCCTGCTGATACCCTGGAACGTGGTGGGCACGATCTGGCAAATTTTCGGGCGCACGGACATAGGCCTGATGGGGGCTGCGCTGCAAGGCATGGGGATTGAATACAGCTACACCGGCAACGCAATGCACGCCTGGCTCACGGTACTGCTTATGGATGTGTGGCACTGGACGCCTTTGGTTGCCTTGTTGGGCTATGCCGGACTACGTTCCATTCCAGACGCGTATTACCAGGCCGCCAGCATTGATGGTGCGAGCAAACTCGATGTGTTCTGGTATGTGCAGTTGCCCAAGATGCGCGGCGTGCTGATGATTGCTGTGCTGCTGCGCTTTATGGACAGCTTCATGATTTACACCGAGCCGTTTGTGCTCACCGGCGGCGGGCCGGGCAATTCCACCACTTTTTTGTCGCAGTTCTTGACGCAAAAAGCCGTGGGTCAGTTTGATCTGGGTCCTGCTGCCGCCTTCTCGCTGATTTACTTTTTAATCATTTTGCTCATGTGCTTTGTTCTTTACAACTGGATGCAACGAGTGGGCACCCAGACCAAGGAGACCGGTCATGAATAGACCCAGGTTCCAGAAGCGTTCGTTGTTCATGTTGGCTTATGTAGTGTTCGCCTTGTTGCCCATCTACTGGATGGTCAATATGTCTTTCAAGACCAACAACGAGATCGTGGCTGGGTTCAGTCTGTTTCCTGTCCACTTCACCTGGGACAACTACAGACTGATCCTCACCGACCCCGCCTGGTATTCCGGCTATATCAACAGCCTGATTTATGTGGGCATGAACACCGTGATGTCGCTCATCGTGGCGTTGCCTGCGGCCTATGCGTTTTCACGTTACAGCTTCCTGGGCGACAAGCATGTGTTCTTCTGGCTGCTCACCAACCGCATGACGCCGCCCGCCGTTTTTTTACTGCCTTTCTTTCAGTTGTATACATCGGTCGGATTGATGGATACACACATTGCAGTGGCGCTGGTGCATTTGCTGTTCAACGTACCGTTGGCGGTGTGGATTCTGGAAGGTTTCATGAGCAGCATTCCGCGTGAGATTGACGAGACTGCCTATATCGACGGCTACACCTTCCCGCACTTCTTTGTCCGCATTTTCCTTCCGCTTATCAAAGCTGGTGTCGGGGTTGCTGCGTTTTTTTGCTTCATGTTCAGCTGGGTCGAACTGCTGCTGGCGCGTACCCTGACCAGTGTGAACGCCAAGCCGATCACCGCCATCATGACGCGCACTGTGTCTGCCTCGGGTATGGACTGGGCAACACTGGCCGCCGCTGGTGTGTTGACCATCCTGCCAGGTGCCGTCGTGATCTGGTTTGTTCGCAACTACATTGCAAAAGGCTTTGCAATGGGACGGGTATAGGAGCTGAGAATGTTTGAATGGATGGCCTGGACGCTTCCGGTCGCGATTTTTTTTGGCTGCATTGTGCTCATGTTGGTTGTCATGACGGTGTGGGAGATTAAATCGCCCACGGTAATGCGCAAGGGCTTTTTGCCTATCGCGACTACGCGCGGTGACCGGCTTTTTATTGGCCTGCTCAGCGCCGCCTATGTGAATCTTGCCTTTCTCGGTATCAGCGGTCACCTCATGGCGTGGATGGCCCTGGAGTCCGAGCCTTCGATTTGGTTTGGTTTTGTATTGTCAATGGCCGTCGTGGGGCTTGTCATGCAAAAAGGATAGGCAAACGTTTCAAAAGGATCGACTCAATTTCCCCTGGAGCCGAATATGCCTTTAAGTAGAGGGGGACTTTCAACCAATGAGGAGACAAATCATGAAGATGCGGTATTCAATGGTGGCAATCGCCGTAGCCTGCGCACTGGGTAACAGTGCATGGGCAGACGAAGCGGCTGCTAAAAAATGGATTGACAGTGAGTTTCAACCGTCGACCCTTAGCAAGGAAAAGCAAGTCGATGAAATGAAATGGTTCATTGATGCAGCCAAAAAGTTGAAAGCCAAGGGTGTGAAAGAAATATCGGTGGTTTCCGAAACCATTACGACGCATGAGTACGAGTCCAAAGTACTGGCCAAAGCGTTTGAAGAAATCACCGGAATCAAGGTCAAACATGACCTGATCCAAGAGGGCGACGTGGTTGAAAAACTGCAGACCTCCATGCAGTCTGGCAAGTCCATTTATGACGGTTGGATATCTGACTCCGACTTGATCGGAACTCATTACCGTTACGGCAAGATTCTGAACTTGACCGACTACATGAAAGGTGCCGGCAAGGAATACACCAACCCGGGGCTGGACATCAAAGACTTTATTGGTACCAGCTTCACCACCGCGCCGGATGGCAAGTTGT
>JBILKC010000357.1:0-2792 GCA_044376885.1 Hylemonella sp.
GCCCAAACCAAAAACCAGTATTGTTACGGTTGCCAGCACTGCGCCATAGGCCAGCGCCCAGCCCCACATGCGGCGAAAAATCAGCCAGTTCAGGGTAGCCCAATAGGCGACCCAGTGCCAACTGGCGCCGGCTTTGCCATTGGCATCAAACCTGAGGAAATGCCGCAGGTAGTAGTCCTGGTCTCCCGCACCGATAGCCGCTCGGTACAGCGCCTCGGTATCCCCACCGGCAAACGGGTTGCCGAGCGAAACTTCGGGCGCGTGCTGCGGCAGGTGATCGGTAGCGTTAGCCTCGGGCGGTTTCGACATCGGTAGCTCGGTGGTGGCAGAGCGCTGATTATGCTTTCAGGAAGTCGGTCTTGCTGCCGAGCCAGCGCGCAATGTGTTGTCGCGCCAGTGCCGGGTGGTGATCGAGCATCTGCGGTGCCGCCTGGCGCGCCCAGACCAGCAGGGCCGAATCGGTCATCAGATCAGCAAATCGCAACAACGCCGCACCCGACTGACGTGCGCCCAGAAACTCGCCCGGGCCGCGAATTTCCAGGTCCCGGCGGGCAATCTCAAAGCCATCGTTGGTCTCAGCCATGGCCTTCAGGCGTGCACGGGCTGTCTCACCCAGCCGGGGCGCGTCGCCGGTACTGTAGAGGAGCACGCAGGCCGAGGCCGCTGCGCCGCGACCGACCCGCCCGCGCAGCTGATGCAACTGCGACAGGCCAAAGCGCTCGGCATGCTCAATGACCATCAGGGAGGCATTGGGCACGTCCACACCGACTTCAATCACCGTGGTACTCACCAGCACCGCCATCTTTGCGCTGGTGAACTGTGCCATGACCGCTTTTTTTTCCTCAGGTGGCATGCGTGAATGCAGCAGACCGACCCGCACAGCATTGTCTGTATTCAGGGCGGTACTGAGCTCCTCATGGGTGGCGGTGGCATTGGACAAATCCAGCGCCTCGCTCTCCTCAATCAGCGGGCACACCCAGTAGACCTGACGGCCCTGATCCAGCTGGTTTTTGATGCGTGCAATGACTTCATGACGGCGCGACTCATGAACCACCTTGGTCATGATGGGCGTACGTCCGGGCGGCAACTCGTCAAGCGTGGAGACATCCAGGTCAGCGTAGTAGCTCATGGCCAAGGTACGCGGGATGGGCGTGGCCGTCATCATCAACAAATGAGGTTCCACCGCCCTGTCCTGCTCACTGGGTGTAACCGAATCCCCCCCCAAGGGGACGAAACCCATTGGTCCGGCAGAGACGGATCCTGGGTGACCTTGCTGCAGATCCGCTCCTGCGGCAGACATTTTTTGGCGCAGTGCCAGGCGCTGGGCGACACCAAAACGGTGTTGTTCGTCGATGATGACCAGCGCCAGCTTGTGAAATTTCACTTTCTCCTGGATGACCGCATGGGTGCCCACCACCAGCCTGGCTTCTCCGCTTTGAATCAAGGCCAGCATACCTCGCCGCTCCTTGGCTTTCTGGCTGCCGGTCAGCCAGGCCACTCGCACGCCCAGCGGTTCGAGCCAGACAATCAGCTTGCGAAAGTGCTGTTCAGCCAGAATTTCGGTGGGAGCCATCAGCGCGCACTGCCAGCCACTTTGCATACACAGGGCAGCAGCCAGTGCGGCCACCACGGTTTTTCCCGAGCCCACATCGCCCTGGAGCAGACGGTGCATGGGTAGCGCACGGGCCAGATCCTGGGCAATTTCCTGGCTCACCCGGCGCTGCGCGCCCGTCAGTTCAAAGGGCAAGGCCGCCAGCAGGCGATCACTCAGCCCAGGCGCCTCACCCACGGCTGGCGCATTTGCCAAAACCGGCGCTTTGAGCTGTGCACGCTCACGGCGCGACTGCAATTGCGACAGCTGTTGTGCGAGCAATTCTTCTGCCTTGAGACGCTGCCAGGCCGGATGGCTATGGTCTTCCAACTGGGCCAGCATCGCGTCCGGAGCCGGGTAATGCAAAAATAATAGCGAACTGTTCAAGCTCCATAAGGGTTTAATCCCTATTTGACTTGCAATTTCGGAGGGAAAGGTGTCCGACAGGTCTGCCCTGGCCAAGCCACCTTGCACGGCTTTGCGCAAATAGGCCTGGCCCAGCCCTGCTACCGTGGGGTAAACCGGCGTCAACGCGGCAGGCAGCTTGCCGCCTGCCGCCTGGCAATGCGGGTGCATCATCGTCCACCCCATCAAACCGCCCTTGATCTCACCCCGCGCACGCAGCCGGTTGCCCACCGCCAAGGCTTTTTGCTGCGACGGGTAGAAATTGAAAAACCGCATCAAGCAGGTGTCACTGCCATCGTCGACGGTGACCAGCAATTGGCGGCGTGGGCGAAATGTCACCTCGCAGGCAGTCACGACGCCCTCAATTTGAACCACTTCGCCCTCCAGGGCATCACGCAAAGGGGTGATACGGGTTTCATCCTCATAACGCAGCGGCAGATGCAGCGCCAGATCGATGTCGCGTCGCAGCCCGAGCTTGGCAAGTGCTTTTTGCATGGCACTGGGGGCCTTGGCGGTACTGGAAGTTTTGGAGATATCCATGCTGAGTCGCTTGATTCTATTGACCATTCTGACTTGTGCGCCTGCCCGTCACACCAGGTTTTTCATCTACAACCACAGCAGCAGGAGACCCTCTTGAGCGCCAAAGAGCGGTCATATCAGGGTTTTCCCCAGGTGACTTGTGTTCAGTAGCGTACACACAAAGGCGGCCAAAATTGTCGAAAATAGCCGAAACTTGCCATATCGAGGTCACCGTTGCCTTGTAAAAAAATCAGAAGTTACATGCTTTTAGGGTTGG
>JBILKC010000089.1:0-9358 GCA_044376885.1 Hylemonella sp.
TTGCGAGCCCAAATGCCGTAAATTACGGCGATCAGACCGCATGCAAGCGCGAGAATAATTGCTGAGTTGCCTGTCATTGTTCTAACTCCTGTTATGTGTCACGTAAGGGGGTTACGTCCAACCGGACATCCGCCGGACTGTAACTTGAAAATTCCAGTTTTTCGATCTGGTGTCAACCTCAGGTCAGTAAAATCAGGGTTAATACCGAGCCAAGTGTCAGTTCTTTTCGACTTACCCTTGACCTTCCTTCAACAAAACACTCAACGCTACAAACCATGTCTCTTGACAATGTCACACCCGGAAAAAATGTTCCTGATTCTTTTAATGTGATCATCGAAATCCCGATGAATGCGGACCCGGTTAAATACGAGGTGGATAAGGAGACCGGCGCTATTTTTGTTGACCGTTTCATGAGCACGGCCATGCACTATCCCACCAATTACGGCTACGTGCCCAAGACCATCAGCGGCGATGGTGATCCTGTGGATGTTCTGGTGATCACGCCCGTGCCGCTGATCCCCGGTGTGGTGGTGACCTGCCGCCCGATTGGCATTTTGAAAATGGAAGACGAGGCGGGCCATGACGGCAAGGTACTGGCTGTACCGACCGATAAAATTCTTTCCATCTACACCCAGTGGCAGAAGCCGGAAGACCTGAACCCGATGCGGCTGAAAACCATCGCCCATTTTTTTGAACATTACAAGGATTTGGAGCCCGGCAAATGGGTCAAAGTCATTGGCTGGGAGGGTCCAGAATCAGCCCAAAAAGAAATCATGGATGGCATTGCCAACTATCAAAAAGCGCATGCTTGAGAACACACAAGGGTTACTTTTTTGAGAAATCAGGCTTTAAATACCGCCGGACAGTTGCTTTGACTAGCCGGTCTGGTGTGTTTCATGGGTCCTGCTTGAAGGGTGATCTTTCATTCAACTCACTGAGGTAGCTGTTAATTCCTTGCCCCTCGCGTTGCAGAAAGTTTTCGACAGCGTTGGCGAATGCGGGGTGTGATAGCCAGTGGGCGCTGGTGGTTTTGACCGGTAAAAGCGCACGCGCCATTTTGTGTTCTCCTTGGGCACCGCCTTCAAAGCGTTGGTAGCCCTGATCTATGCACCACTGCAGTGGTTGGTAGTAGCAGGCTTCAAAGTGCAGGCAATCTACCCGCTCCAGAGCCCCCCAGTAACGACCGTAAGCAATACCAGCGTCATCTGCTGTTTCACCAGGGTAGTTTTGGTCTTTTACCCTTTTATAACTTGGCTTTATCGCTATTAAACTCGTAGCAATTGGCTTGCCTTGCCGTTGTGCCACAAACAGCAACCAATTCTCGGGCATTGTGTCGGCCATGCGCTTGAAAAAATCCCTGCTCAGGTAGGGTGCATTGCCGTGCTCAAGGTAGGTGCGTTCGTAGCATCGGTAAAAAAAATCCCAATCTGAGGTGCTGATGTCCTGGCCTGTGGCCCAGCGAAAACTCACCCCTGCGTCAGCCACTTTGCGGCGTTCGTGACGGATTTTTTTGCGTTTTTCCTGACTCAGCGAGGACAGAAAATCATCGAAGCTGCGAAATCGGAAATCTTTGGCAGTGGTCGCTTGATCGACCATTTCAGGTGTTTTTGGTCTCTGGTTGTTCCAATGAAACTGGACGGTGTGGCGCAGCATCATCCCGGCGTCCACGCAGGCGACCATGTCTTGTGCGCTGCCAAACAGCAGGTGCAGTGAAGACAGTTGCGCTGATTGCGTCCAACGGATGAGCGACTGGACAAGCGCCAATCGGGCAGCGGCATCACGCGCCAGCAACCGACTACCTGGAACTGGCGTGAAAGGCACAGCCACCAACGCTTTAGGGTAATAGTTCAGCCCGTGCTGGGCGTAAGCATTGGCCCACGCCCAGTCAAATACATATTCACCATAAGAGTGGTCTTTCAGGTAAATTGGACATGCAGCCACCAGGGTCTCGACCCTGTCTGGCCCGCTGGTGTCCCAAAGTGTCAGAAAGCGCAGCGTCCATCCGGTTGAAGGTACGGCGCTTTCGCTGGCGTGCAGGGCAGCAAGGTATTCATGGCGCATGAATGGACTGCTGTGGCTTTGATGTTCGAGCAAGCTGTTCCACTGCGCTGCATCAAGCTGCTTCGGCGTATCCAGAACCCGGGTGACATAATCGCTTTCCTTCATTTAGCACCTATTTTTCTTGTTTCATGACTCTTAAGATCTGCGTTGCACAACTCAATTTCGTGGTGGGCGACCTAGCGGGCAATGCAACAAAAATTGTGGATGCCGCGCATTGCGCTTACCAATCTGGCGCTCTTTTGCTACTCACGCCTGAGCTGTCAATTTGCGGCTATGCAGCCGAGGACCTTTTTCTGCGCCCCCTTTTCATCAAGGCCTGTGATGATGCCCTGAAATCGCTGACCCGTGACTTGGCCGGGTTAAAAGACATGACCGTGGTGGTCGGTCATCCGGCCAGATTGGCCACACAGGACATACGAACCCGATCTGTAAGTGTTCCGGGTTGCGTCAATGCCGCTAGCGTCCTGCGCGAAGGTGAGGTGATTGCAACTTACGCCAAGCGGGAGTTACCCAACTATCAGGTCTTTGACGAGCGCCGTTATTTCACCCCGGGGCAGGGTGTTTGTGTGTTTGAAGCGGGCAAGAGTGGTCAGCGAATCAGGGTTGGACTTCTGATTTGTGAGGACGCCTGGTTTGACGAACCGGCCCGACTGACCCGAGATGCTGGCGCACAGGTACTGGCAGTGATTAATGCCTCGCCTTTTCATGTCGGAAAAGGGCTTGAGCGCGAACAAATGATGCGTGAAAGGGTGAAAGACAGCGGTTTGCCCATGGTCTATGCCCATCTGGTGGGTGGGCAGGATGAAGTCGTTTTTGAAGGCCACTCCTTTGCCTTGAATCCCGATGGTTCGGTGGCCGGCCGTGCCGTAAGTTTCGAAGAAAAACTATGGGAAGTCCATGCCAGTATTGAACAGTCTGCTATCAAATTAATTTCCGACACGTCTCCTTTGCGCTCGGCAGATGCAGATCTGTGGGATGCGCTGGTGCTGGGGGTACGCGACTACATAGGCAAAAATGGCTTCCCAGGTGCGATCATCGGCTTGTCGGGCGGCATTGACTCGGCTTTGGTGCTGGCAATTGCGGTCGATGCGCTGGGTGCGGATCGGGTTCGTGCGGTCATGATGCCTTCCCCCTACACCGCAGACATCAGTTGGCTCGATGCGCGGGACATGGCGCAACGGCTGGGTGTGCAGTACGACGAGATTTCCATTGTTCCGGAATTTGAGGCCTTCAAGTCTTCGCTCGCATCAGAGTTCCGGGGCTTGCCCGAGGACGCAACAGAAGAAAATATCCAGGCCCGGATACGCGGTACGCTGTTGATGGCAATCTCCAACAAAACCGGGCGGCTTGTGCTGACAACCGGCAACAAGTCCGAGATGGCTACGGGCTATTGCACGCTTTACGGTGATATGGCAGGTGGCTTTGCGGTCATCAAGGACGTCGCAAAGTCGGCGGTTTTTCGCCTGGCTCGCTGGCGCAACCTCAATGACCCTCACGGCACCGGCCATAGCCCCATCCCGCAGCGCATCATTACCCGTCCGCCCAGCGCCGAGTTACGCGCCGACCAGAAAGACCAGGATAGCCTGCCCGATTACGGGGTGCTAGACGCCATTGTCGAGCGGTATATGGAGAATGACGAGGGGATCGAGGAGATCGTGGCACACGGCTTTGAACGTGCCGATGTAGAAAAAGTTACCCGACTGATCAAGATCAACGAGTACAAACGTCGCCAGTCCCCTGTAGGTATTCGGGTCACCCATCGCAGTTTTGGCAAGGATTGGCGTTATCCTATTACCAACAGATTCCGGGCTTGAATTTGCAGTTCCAGCAACACAACAACTTATTCGGAGACAACATGAAACAAATTACTGCCGTCATCAAGCCATTCAAGCTGGAAGAGGTGCGAGAGGCTTTGGCCGCTTGCGGTGTAACGGGTCTGACCGTGACGGAAGTCAAGGGCTTCGGCCGCCAGAAGGGTCACACCGAGTTGTATCGTGGAGCCGAGTACGTGGTGGATTTTCTGCCCAAGGTCAAAGTCGAAGTAGTGGTTAAAACCGAAGAGGTTGAGCGCTGTATTGAGGCCATTGTGAAGGCCTCCCGCACCGGGAAAATCGGTGACGGCAAAATTTTTGTCACCAGCGTGGAGCGCGTGGTGCGCATCCGCACCGGCGAACTTGACGAGTCTGCAATCTAAATCGCGTCGAGTCTTGGCGCCGGGGAGAAACCGGCGTCCTGGATCAAGTCCTGGAGCAGTTGAACGGGCTCGGTGTCAACGCGGATCAGGCCCATTTGCGACGTCCCCAAAAATTGCGCATCAACCGTTGAATTGAGAAAATCAAGCAATTTTCCGTAATAGTTGCTGGCATTGAGTAAACCAATGGGCTTGTCGTGGTAACCCAGCTGGCGCCAGGTCCAGACTTCAAACAGTTCTTCAAAAGTGCCGATGCCACCAGGTAAAGCCAGAAAGGCATCGGAACGCTCAGCCATCATACGTTTGCGCTCATGCATGCTCTCGACGACGATGAGCTCGGTGCAATCGTAAAAAGCCCATTCTTTTTCTACCAGCGCTTTGGGGATGATGCCAACGACGCGGGCACCAGCTGCCAGGGCAGCCTGCGCAACAATGCCCATCAGGCCGGCTTTACCGCCCCCGTAGACTAACTGGCCCTGATGTTCCCCTATCCAGGTACCGACAGCTTGCGCTATTTCGGCAAACGCCGGATTGACGCCAACCCTGGAGCCGCAATAGATACACAATGAAAATGCCGGTTTCATGCGAACCGTTGAAGCAATGCCCCAGCCCAGATGCCCATGCACAGCAATAAAGTCAACAATACTGCCGCACTGCCCATGTCTTTGGCGCGTTTGGACAGGTCATGCCATTCCGGTCCGATCCGGTCTATGGCAGTTTCTATACCGGTGTTCAGTAGTTCAACAACCATGACCATAATGACAGAGCCCGCTAGCAGGGCGACTTCGACCCAGGTTTGACCAAGCAAGAACGCGGCTGGTACCAGCACGATTGCAGCCAAGGATTCCTGACGAAAAGCGGTTTCGCCCCATCCTGCGCGCAGCCCCTCCAGCGAGTATCTGAAGGCGTGCCACATGCGGTTAACGCCCACGCGGCTTTTTTGCGGGTTGACAACGGATTTTTCCAAGTGTGAAGTCATTCGTGGATTGTCGCTGAGCTGTTTGAAAATTCCAACCGACTGGATGACATGGGCTGTAACCCGTGTGTGAATCAGCGACTCAAGGGTTTTGATGTGATCAGGCGCGTCCCCGCAAGTGCATCGTGAAGAAATTGACCTTGGGGGTGGAAACGGCTCAATAGCGCCCAAACGGCTACCCAGCCCGTCACAATCAAAAATGTCTCTGCGCCGGACAGTTTGAAAGGGTAGACACCAGCCAGTGGCGGCAGCAGCCAAAGCCAACTCAAGGCATAGCGTCCCAGCGCGCGCGCTTGGGACACGGGTTTGGCATGGATATCTACCAACCGGATGTTCCAGGTCTTCATGGCAAGGGTTTGCCCCTTGGACCAGAACCATGTGAAATAAATGCCCAATACAACCAGTAGAAATGCCTGTTGCCAGTGCCGGTTATCCAGCGCATGGCGGGTTTGAGACAGTGAACTGAAGAGGTAACTTGCCAGGAAAAGGACTGCGAACAGCAACATGCTCTCATAAATCCAACAGGCCATCCGCCGCGCCAGACCCGGCGCAAGCAAGGGGTCAGCTGTCGAAGATTCCGGGTTTGTTGGAGTATCTTGCCGACTCGAAATAGACAAGATTTAATTCTTTCCGACCGGTTCGGTTGAAGTTTGTGATGAAGATGCCGAAGTGCCGGAGTCAGCCGAGGGTGACGGTGGAGCTAAAGCCGCAGCTGGTGGTGCCAAAGGTGCCGTTGGTTGTGGAAGCAAAGTATTGTTTTGCACTGAGCCGGAGCTAACTGCAATTTTGGGCGTGAGACGTGTGGACGGCTGAGCGACAGGTACCACGGTCAGCTTTTGCGGGGGAACCGGCTTGATCGGTGTCGATGCGCCCGGTATCTTTGCGTTGCTTTGTGTCACCAGCCTCTGCTTGTCTTCAGGGCTGAGTGCTTGGTAGGCCTCCCAGGTCGACGTTTTTTCGGCCGGGGAAAGCTTGTTGGTTTCAGCGAAATTGAGCCGCGCCTGAGATCGCTCCTGCGGACTCAACGTGACCCAACTAAGCATACGGGTGTGCATTTTGGTTTGCTCAGTACTTGTCAAGGTACCGAAATTTTCTGAAATCTTGATCCACTTTCGTTTTTGCGCTTCACTTAGCGAGTTCCACTGAGTTGCTAAAGGTTTGAGCGCTACTTTTTGAGTCTCGCTAAGCTCGGACCAGCTTGGCTTTGAATGCTGGTTGATTGAAACTGGTGCCGCAGGGTTTGAAGACGATTTGGCGATTTTGGGTGCAGGTGTTGAAGCAGCCGCACCCGATCCTTGCGTTTGGGCCCAAGTGTGGAAGCTGCTGACACACAACGCGACCGATATCAAAAAACTTGCCACGTGTACCCGGCAAGTAGGAATTGGAGCTCGCATCTGAAGCGTCTGACGTTTATTGATCAGGCAAGACATGAAGGAAGAAACTAATGGGGTTCCTTGTTGATCTTCAGGAACTGGGCAAATCCAGGATCAGTGAACGCGGCAGTTGGCAAGACATCCGTTAGCAGGGCAGCATCAACTTCAGCAAGGTCGTTGGCACGGTCGTCGTTTTGAATCAGGTTGATCGATACGAGGCCTGCGATCAAGGCCAAAAGTGGAAGGAAAGAAGCGAACTTACTCAAAACGCCTGTTTTCTCGTTGCCAAATGAAAGCGAAGCTGCCCCGCCTGAACCCAAAACAACTGCGGCGGTGCGCATCTTGATATTCTTTCGAAGCTCAAGCGCGCGCATTCTGGCAACCCGCAGTCGCTCTGAAACGTCATGAGGCACGTCATCAATAGAGCCGGAAAGTCGGGCTGCCAATTTGAGGCCAAACCGATCCTGCCCAGACGCGTTGTCGAACGAGTTCAATTGTTTCATAGTGTTATCCCCTTTGCTGTCAATGCTTTACTTAGTGCGTGCACCGCTCTTGAACAGTGCGTTTTAACACTTCCTTCCGAACATCCCATAACAGCTGCGGTTTCAGCTACATCAAGCTCCTCCCAATAACGCATGAGGAAGGCTTCTCGTTGACGGGCCGGCAGCTCCTGAATTTCAGTTTCAATTTCCCGCAATATCTGTGCCCGCTCAACGTTGGTTTCCGCACTTTCAGACTGTTGAGAGCTGGATGTTGTATCTAAAGTTTCCAGAATATCGAAATCTCCGTCATCTGATGCAGATTCGAAGTCACCCATATTGGAAAAAAGGGCATTTCTGGTTTTTTGCCGCCTGAACCAGTCCAGTGTGCAATTTGTCAATATGCGCTGAAAAAGTTTCGGCAATTCACTGGTGGGCTTGTGTCCGTAATGTTCGGCAAGCTTAAGCATACTGTCCTGAACAATGTCCAAAGCAGATTCCTCGTTGCGAACATGATAGAACGAACGCTTAAAAGCCCGCTTCTCAACGTTTTGCAGAAAATCGGAGAGCTCGTCTTCTGTGGCCAATGGAATGAGCCCTATAGGGCAATTGCTTTGGAATGTCTCATTTGTGCAGCTTTCTGGATTTTTTTCCAAGCGGCTTGCATGAATTATGTCAGGGGATTATGGATTCAAAAGGGCTCACGTCACTTTTTGGATGAATGTAATGCCATAATGACGCCTGCTTTCTAAAGGCAAACGGGTCACGGCTCGGCACATCAAGCATTGTGCTCATGGCTTTGGTCCTAAGTTCTAACACGTCATCAAAAGTGTACGTGAAGGAGCACCCAAGGTTTTTCGTTAGAGAAATTCACAAAGGTTCATCATGGAAATTTCAAAGGCTGAAATCTCTTCGGCTTCAGCAGCTATAACTTCTGCAAATTCTGAATCAATCGAGCTTCGCGGTGCCGAAATCCTCGTTAAATCGCTTCAAGCTGAAAACGTTCAGTTCATATGGGGTTACCCCGGCGGCGCTGTGCTGCACATTTACGACGCTTTTTACAAGCAGGACACGATTAAACATATCCTGGTGCGTCATGAGCAAGCGGCTGTTCACGCCGCAGACGGCTATGCACGCGCCACCGGCGAGGTGGGTGTTGCCCTGGTGACTTCCGGGCCCGGCGTAACCAACGCTGTAACAGGTATCGCCACGGCTTATATGGACAGCATTCCCATGGTGATATTGACGGGACAAGTCCCTACTGCAGCCATCGGTCTGGATGCCTTCCAAGAGTGTGACACCGTGGGAATCACACGTCCTATCGTGAAGCATAACTTTCTGGTTAAAGACGTTCGCGATTTGGCCATGACGATGAAGAAGGCCTTTCATATTGCCCGAAGCGGCCGCCCAGGACCTGTGGTTGTTGATATTCCAAAAGATGTCTCATTCAAGAAAATACCCTACACAGGGTATCCAGAATCTGTGGAAATGCGTTCCTACAATCCGGTTCGCAAAGGCCACGGTGGTCAAATCAGAAAGGCCTTGCAGCTTCTATTAACTGCAAAGCGTCCTTACATTTACACCGGTGGTGGTGTTTTGTTGGGTAATGCGTCAGCTGAGTTGCGCACGCTTGTCGATATGTTGGGTTATCCCTGCACCAATACCTTAATGGGATTGGGGGCCTATCCTGCCAGCGATCGCAAATTCCTGGGCATGCTGGGCATGCACGGAACCGTTGAGGCCAACAACGCCATGCAGAATTGTGATGTTCTGCTGGCCGTGGGTGCCCGATTTGATGATCGTGTGATCGGTAATCCCAAGCATTTTGCCCAAAATGAGCGCAAGATCATCCACGTCGACATTGACCCCTCAAGTATCTCCAAACGCGTCAAGGTTGATATACCGATTGTTGGTGATGTCAAGGATGTATTGGCTGAAATGATCACGATGATTCGTGAAAGTTCGCTCAGGCCAGATACGGCTGCGATGGGGGCGTGGTGGGACACCATTGAGACATGGCGTAAGCGGGATTGTTTGAAATACGAGCCTGGCTCCAATGGTGTGATTAAACCTCAGTATGTCGTTGAGACCCTCTGGAACATGACAAAGGAAGCTGACACCTACATCACCTCGGATGTGGGGCAGCATCAAATGTGGGCCGCTCAATATTACCGTTTTGATGAGCCCCGCCGCTGGATTAATTCGGGTGGTTTAGGAACCATGGGTGTGGGTATTCCCTATGCCATGGGGATCAAGCTGGCCAAACCCGACAGCGAGG
>JBILKC010000090.1:0-9330 GCA_044376885.1 Hylemonella sp.
GAATTTGGAAGCCTCCGTTTCAATTGAGGGGCGGGAGCGGTCATAAGGATTTCCAGATCGACAGGCGACACAAGGCCCATACTGGCAGGAGCCAATTGCGTTTGACTCGTACTGCAAGATTCGTTGGCAACCCCGGGGGCGACAGGCAGCCGTGTGGCGACCACTTCGTTAAAGCGAGCACCCGCAATGCGCTGAAAGTCGGCCACCGATCTGACGATTCCAATGACTCTTTTCGACCCCAAAGCGGAAGTTGAAGGTCACAAATTGGATGCCATGAAGCAGACATTTGACTTCACAGGCCTTCCATGATGTCAATGGAATGAGTTTCTCCAGGTCGAGTTCTTGAAAGGCCGTCCTCAGAATAGTCAATTGGGGGCTTCTATAGTTCTAAAGGGGTATGGCACCAACGCCAACTGACCGCTAGAGTCAGCGCGTGTCATTTCTTCCTATTCCCCCTGTATTGCGTCCATTAATTGAAGATCATGGAATCCACTGATCCCTTAGTCTGTGCCTCTGACGTTAGGAGAGTGCGGGACTGGCCACTGTTGCGTCTTGGTTTCAGGCCGTTCTATCTTGGAGCGGCGAGCTTTGCTGCGATTGCCATACCACTGTGGATCGCCATGTTTCTTGGAGTTGTGCAACTGCCACTCGCGTTGTCACCAATGATCTGGCATGCACATGAAATGATGTACGGTTTTGTGATTGCGGTCATCATTGGATTTCTCTTGACTGCAGGCAAGGCCTGGACGGGGCTTGCCACCCCGCGCGGGGGCCATCTGGCAGTGCTCGCACTTCTTTGGTTAAGTGCGCGACTCGCGGCCGTGTTGGCACCATATGGGGTCTATGCCTTTCTCGATGCAGTCCTGTTGCCTTGGGTGGCGGGTCACCTGACTGTGCTTCTGATTCGCTCTGGCAACCATCGAAATTTACAAATTGCCGCGATTCTTTGGCTGCTGGCATTGGCGAATGTTGTGTTCCATCTCGCAGTTTTGCAGATTGTGCAGTTGCCTCCTTTGCGTGTCGTGCATGCTGCTTTGGCGTTGGTGGTCGTGATGGAATGTGTGATGGCCGGACGGGTTATTCCTGCGTTCACAATGAGCGCCACACCTGAGCTGAAACTTTCCATATCGCCAGCACTGGAACGCGCCACATTGGCGACAACTGCTTTGGGACTTGCCTCCTGGATTTTCCTTCCTGAGAGTGAGTCCAGCGCCTTGTTGCTGGTGTTCGCTGCCGTCCTTCAGGTCTCACGTCAGTGGCAATGGAAGCCATGGGTTACCCGCACGCGACCTATCCTGTGGGTTTTGCAAGCTGCCTATATCTGGCTGCCCATCGGTCTGGTACTGTTGGCGTTGGCACAACTCGGGTGGGTGAATTCGAGCGCCGGGCTGCACGCCCTTGCCATAGGGCTTACGGGTGGGCTGATCATCGGAATGATGACACGCACCGCGCGCGGCCACACGGGCAGACCCATTCACGCCTCGAGAGGCGAGGTTTGGGCTTACGCACTGGTGCTTGTGGCGGCGACAGTGCGTGTTTTGGTGCCATTTATGCCTGCACAGTGGTTAGCGCCCGTGGTGGTGTTCGCAGCAGCGTGCTGGGCCATCGCTTTTGCGACGTATTTGTTCGTTTATATACCCTGGCTGATGCGCGCACGGCTTGACGCAAAGGACGGGTGACATTCCTCACTCGACTCCTGCGTGCCGGGTTAACCTATAGACATGCAAGCCACTGCTTCACTTTCCCGCAAACTCATTCGCACCGGCACTGCTCTGCTACTGGTGGGGCTCGCATCGATTGGCCTCACTTTATGGGTCACTTGGCAACTCGAAGGTGGGGCAGCGGCGGTCAATGAAGCAGGTCGCATGCGGATGCAGACCTGGCGCTTGTCCAGTTCGTTGCAGGCCGGTGTGCCTCGCGAAAAGGTCGAAACGCTGGTCGCTTCGTTTGACGACAGCCTGGAGCTTCTGCGCAATGGAGATCCGTCGCGGCCGCTCTTTGTTCCTTGGGACGATAACTCCACCACCAGCTTTAAAGTGGTGCAGCGGCTTTGGGCCATGCAGCGGTCTCAGTGGCTACAGTCCGAAGAGGTGTCCGCAACGGAGTCTTTACGGTCGGCAGACAACTTTGTGGAGGCCATCGACAGGTTCGTGCTGTCGATTGAGACCCAAATGGCACGATTCACTGCAATCTTGAACTTGTTCCAGTTCGTCATGATGGCTTTGGCCGTCGGTAGTGCGGTGGTGATGTTGTACACGGGATATCTGTATGTCATTAACCCGTTGTCCAATTTGCGGCAGGGTCTGCGCCGTGTGGAGTCGGGCGATTTCAGTGCGCGGGTGGATGTTGAAACCCAGGACGAGTTTGGCCAGGTGGCCGCAGGTTTCAATGGCATGGCGCGGCGCTTGCAAGAGCTTTATGGGGGTCTCGAAGCGCAAGTTGCGGCCAAGACGCAACGTATTGAAGCACAGCGCGCACGCATTGAAACCTTGTATGACGTAAGCGCTTTTCTTGCCAGTGCAGACAGCATTGAAAGTCTTTCCAGGGGTTTTGCACAGCGGGTTCGCGTGGTGATGAAAGCCGATGCCGTAGCGGTGCGCTGGTCGGATGAAGCCAACCAGCGCTACCTGATGCTGGCATCAGACTGTTTTCCGCAGGAAATGCTGGATGAAGAGCGTAGCTTGTTGTCGGGGGCGTGCGCATGCGGCAACTTGAAGCCGGATGCCCGGACCCGGGTGATCCCGATTCACAGTCACGCATCTGCCCCGATGCGCAATTGCGCGAAAGTCGGGTACATGAGTGTGGTGAGTGTTCCCATCCGTTTACAGGGCAGGTTGATTGGTGAGGTCGATCTTTTCTTTCGTAGCGAGGTAACGCTACGCCCCGACGAGGTCGAGCTCTTGGATGCGTTGGCCAGCCATCTGGCCAGCGCTCTGGAAGGTTTGCGCGCTGCAGCGCTAGAACGGGAGGCTGCAGTGGGCGAGGAGCGGGCTTTACTTGCGCGTGAATTGCACGACTCGATCGCCCAGTCGCTGGCGTTTCTGAAAATACAGGTGCAACTCATGCGTTCGGCCACCCAAAAGGGCCACGCCGAGCAGGTGAGTACGGCGCTCAATGAACTGGACGAGGGCCTCAAAGAAAGTATCAATGATGTGCGTGAGCTTTTGGTGCATTTCCGCACCCGCACCAACACTGACGATATTGAAGCCGCTTTGCATGAGACATTGCAAAAGTTCCGCCACCAAACCGGCGTAGAAGCCCACCTTCAAACAGAAGGGGACGGTCTGCCCTTGCCCTCGGATGTGCAGGTACAGGTGCTGCATGTGGTTCAGGAGGCGCTATCCAATGTCCGCAAACATGCTGGTGCTACTGCCGTCACCCTATGGGTACACAAGGGCGCGCGGTGGCGGTTTAGCGTGCACGATGATGGCGTTGGATTTGACGCAGAGGCCCCCAAAGGCGAGAGCCATGTGGGCCTGAAGATCATGAGTGAACGCGCCGCCCGTATTGGCGCGGTGGTGGAGGTGGAGTCAGAATCCGGTGCGGGTAGCATCGTTACTTTGACACTGCCGCAGCATCCTGTGGTGACTGCTCAAACCGAATCTCAGCCCGTCACTCCAGCACAATTGACTTAATGAGTGATGCCCACATGATCGCCACCTTGCCCCCCATTGAACTTTTGATTGTGGATGACCACACCTTGTTTCGCCGCGGGCTAACGGCCTTGCTGTCGCAGGACGGGCGCTTTTATGTGGCTGCACAGGCGGCTGACATTGGCGAAGCGCTGCGCATCCTGGCGCGCCAGGCACCGGATGTCATTCTTCTGGATAACCATTTGCCGGGGGTGCGTGGTGTTGACGGAATTCCTGCGCTCAAAGAAGCAGCGCCAGAGGCCCGCATCCTCATGCTCACGGTCAGTGAAAACGAAGATGATCTGGCTGCAGCGCTGCAGGCTGGAGCAGAGGGGTATTTGCTCAAAACGGTGGAATCAGATCAGTTGGGTGAAGCCATCGTGAAAGTGATGGCGGGCGAGTCTGTGGTGAGCCCGGAGATGATGACGAAGCTTGTGACTGCCTTCAGGGCTAAACCGCACAAGAGTGCCAACACTGCCAGTTGCGACGTTCCCGCCTCCGTGGCGCCGGGCTCCGCGGCGCATTCTGCTCAGGCAGTTGCGCTGGCGCAGCTCTCGGCCCGCGAGCGTGAGGTGCTGGTGTGTATAGCGCGGGGCGATAGCAACAAGGTCATCGCGCGGCAATTGGACATTGCAGAGACTACCGTCAAGATCCATGTGCAGCACATTCTGCGCAAGTTGCAGCTCAGCTCTCGTGTGCAGGTGGCGGTATACGCGACGGCGCTGGACGCCATTTGACCTTTATCAAGCATTGCAGTTAAGTGCCACGACATAGTTCTTTCGAACTATGTCTGTGCCCCCGGGCATAGTTCTTCTTACCGGGCCTAAGCGTTCCAAAGGCGGATGGGCAAAGGCCCGCAAGTCCGCGACAGTCATGCCATCCCTTTTGGAGATGGAAGCATGACATCAAACTTAGATAACTCAAAAAAAGCATGGTCGGTACTCATTGTCAGTACCTTGGCCTTCACCGTGTGTTTCATGGTGTGGATGATGTTTGGCGTGATCGGCATCCCGATCAAAAAGATGCTGGACCTCAACTCCACCCAGTTTGGCCTTTTGATGGCTACACCTGTGCTGACCGGTTCGCTCATTCGCGTACCTTTGGGTATTTGGACAGATCGCTTTGGTGGTCGCATTGTGATGGCGGTTTTGATGGCCATAACCGTGCCCGCCATTTGGATGATGAGCTACGCCACACAGTATTGGCACTTCCTCACCATTGGCTTGTTCGTCGGTTTGGCCGGCGGCTCGTTCTCGGTGGGAACGCCGTATGTGGCGCGCTGGTTCCCCAAGAACAAGCAGGGCACGGCCATGGGCATCTACGGTGCCGGCAACTCTGGCTCGGCGGTTAACAAGTTTGTGGCCCCGGTGATTTTGGTGGCCTTCGGCTGGACCATGGTGCCGCAGGTCTACGCGGCAATCATGCTCGGGGCGTTGGTGTTGTTCTGGATGTTCAGCTACAGCGACCCGGCCCATCTGGTGCCCAACAACGTCAGTTTCAAAGACCAGCTCAAGGCGCTAAAGGACCCGAAGGTCATCAAGTACTGCCAGTACTACAGCATTGTGTTTGGAGGCTACGTGGCACTGGCACTGTGGATGGTTCAGTACTACGTGGGTGAATTCGGCCTGGACATTCGGGTGGCGGCCTTGCTGGCGGCTTGCTTCTCGTTGCCGGGCGGCGTACTGCGTGCCTTTGGTGGCATCTTGTCCGACAAGTATGGCGCCCACAGTGTGACTTGGTGGGTTTTGTGGGTGAGCTGGATTTGCCTCTTCCTGCTGTCTTACCCGCAAACCGATTTCACTGTGATGACGGTCAATGGACCAACCACCTTCCACATTGGCCTCAACGTCTATGTGTTCACGGTGCTGATGTTCATTCTGGGCATTGCCTGGGCCTTTGGCAAGGCCAGTGTCTTCAAGTACATCAGCGATGACTACAGCCACAACATCGGCGCCATCAGCGGCATCGTCGGGCTGGCAGGCGGGCTGGGTGGCTTCGTGTTGCCCATCATGTTTGGGGCCTTGATGGATCTGACCGGCATCCGCTCCAGCGCTTTCATGCTGATGTACGGCGTTGTGTGGGTATCGCTCATCTGGATGTACTGGACCGAGGTTCGCAAGACCGAAGTCATGGGTACCAATGCCAAAAACTTTTCTCTTCAAAACTAAATCGACCCAACCACTGGAGTCCACAACATGAGTGAAAAAACCTATTCGAAAGCGGATATCGCCGATTGGCGCCCGGAAGACAACGCATTCTGGGAGAGCACCGGGAGCAAGGTAGCCTACCGCAACCTTTGGATTTCCATCCCGAACCTGCTGTGCGGCTTTGCCGTTTGGGGCATGTGGGGAATGATTACTGTGCAGATGCTCAACTTGGGCTTCCCGTTCAAGCCTGCCGACATGTTTGGCTTGACGGCGATTGCCGGCCTCATGGGTGCCACACTGCGCATACCAGCGTCCTTCTTCATCAAGCTTTCGGGTGGACGCAACACCATCTTTCTGACGTCGGTGTTGCTGATGATTCCGGCCATCTGGACCGGCATCGCGCTGCAGGACAAAAACACGCCGTTGTGGGTGTTTCAGGCCTGTGCCTTTCTCAGTGGCATCGGTGGCGGCAACTTCGCTTGCTCCATGTCCAACATCTCCAGCTTCTTCCCCAAGCGCCTGCAGGGCACTGGATTGGGTCTGAATGCAGGGTTGGGCAACTTTGGTGTAACCACCATGCAGGTGCTCATTCCGCTGGTCATGACGATCGGATTGTTTGGCACGGCCGCCGGCGGCTCCATGGTGCTGCTCAAGGACAGCGGCTGGATTCTGGGCAAGATCGTGGCAGGCACGCCCACATTCATTCAAAACGCCGGTTTCATCTGGGCCGCCATCCTGTTGCCCTTGGTGGTGGCCGCGTGGTTTGGCATGAACAATTTGCTGACCCTGTCGCCCAATTACGGCGGCACACTGGCTGCGTTTTCAAAAATTCTCTATCTGTGGGGAATCACTTGCATCGTAGGTGCAGCAGGCCTCTACCTTTACCTGCCAGCGCCCACCGGCCTGGGTCTGCTCAACATGTGGGTGGCTTTGCCACTGATCATTGTGACGGTGCTGCTGATCATGAAGCTGGCCGCCTTTGGCGAAATGAAGGCCAACATCGGCAACCAGTACGCCATCTTCAAGAACAAGCACACCTGGTCTCTCACGCTGCTCTACATCGTGACCTTCGGCTCGTTCATTGGTTTCTCGATGGCCCTGCCGCTGTCCATCACCGTGATCTTTGGCATCAGCCACGTACCGGATGCCGCTGGCGTCATGCAGCACACCCTGAAAAACCCCAACGCTCCCTCTGCGCTTACCTATGCGTGGATCGGTCCCTTTGTGGGTGCACTGATTCGGCCTGTAGGTGGTTGGATCGCCGACAAGGTGGGCGGTTCCATCGTGACGCAAGTGATCTCCGCCGTGATGGTGGTGGCCTCGGGTGCGGTGGGCTACGTGATGATGCAGGCCTATGGGTCGGCAACCCCTGAGCAGTATTTCTCTACGTTTATGTGGCTGTTTGTGCTGCTGTTCGCTGCCAGCGGCATTGGCAATGGCTCCACTTTCCGCACCATTGGTGTAATTTTTGATCGCCAGCAGACTGGCCCGGTACTGGGCTGGACATCGGCCGTGGCAGCCTATGGCGCCTTCATCGCGCCGGTGGTCATCGGTGCTCAGATCAAGGCCGGCACGCCGCAATTCGCCATGTACGGATTTGCCGTCTTTTACGCCCTGTGCCTGATTCTGAACTGGTGGTTCTATCTGCGCGCCGGTTCGGAAATTAAAAACCCCTGATCAAAAACGCTATGAAATCTATAGCTGTTTGCGCAATAGCTACGAAGGCCGAAGCCCGATTTGTTCCAAATTTCTTGTTCACAGAGGTCTCCCCATGAGTCACTTTCTTGATCGTTTGAGCTACTTTTCCCTCCCCCGGGAAGAGTTTTCTGAAGGCCACGGCGTCACCACCGGTGAAGACCGCACCTGGGAAGACGCCTACCGCAACCGCTGGGCGCACGACAAGATCGTGCGCAGCACCCACGGCGTGAACTGCACGGGCAGTTGCTCCTGGAAGATTTACGTCAAGGGTGGCATCGTCACCTGGGAAACCCAGCAGACCGACTACCCGCGCACCCGCTGGGATATGCCCAACCACGAGCCGCGTGGCTGTGCACGGGGCGCCAGTTATAGCTGGTATTTGTACTCCGCCAACCGCGTGAAATACCCCATGGTGCGTGGCCGCTTGTTGGAGCGCTGGCGCGCTGCCTTGGCCGTCTGCAAGTCACCGGTCGATGCCTGGGCGCTGATTCAAAACAATCCCGAAGCCCGGCGCGACTACCAGCAGGTGCGCGGCATGGGTGGCTTTATGCGCAGCACCTGGGATGAAGTGAACCAGCTCATTGCAGCGGCCAACGTTTACACCATCAAACAACACGGTGCTGACCGGGTGATCGGCTTTTCGCCCATCCCCGCCATGAGCATGGTGAGCTACGCTGCAGGCTCGCGCTACCTGTCGCTCATCGGCGGCGTGTGCATGAGTTTTTACGACTGGTACTGCGACCTGCCCCCTGCCAGCCCGCAGATTTGGGGCGAGCAGACCGACGTGCCGGAAAGTGCCGATTGGTACAACAGCAGCTTTATCATCGCCTGGGGCTCCAACGTGCCCCAGACCCGCACGCCCGATGCCCACTTTTTTACCGAGGTGCGCTACAAGGGTGCCAAGACCGTGGCGGTCACCCCCGACTACTCCGAAGTCGCCAAGCTGTCTGACCTGTGGCTGCACCCCAAGCAGGGTACGGACGCTGCTCTTGCCATGGCCATGGGTCACGTGGCGCTCAAAGAGTTTTACTTCCCTGACGGTGGCAAGCCGCGCAGCAGCTACTTTGACGACTACGCCCGCCGTTACACCGACCTGCCGCTCTTGGTGATGCTCAAGGAACACACCTTGCCCGACGGCACCGTCACCATGGTGCCCGACCGCTACCTGCGCGCCAGCGACTTTAACGGCAAGATGGGTCAAAAAAGCAATCCGGAGTGGAAGACGGTCGCCTTTGACACCCAGGGCAAGGCAGTGTTGCCCAATGGTTCCATTGGTTTCCGCTGGGGTGAGCCCGGTCGCGAAGACGAAGGCAAGTGGAACCTGGAGGCCAAGGAAGCACGCAGCAACACCGATGTGAAGCTGAAGCTGTCGGTGATTGAAGACGGCGCGCAGGAAACCCAAGTGGTGGACGTGGACTTCCCCTACTTCGGTGGCCGCGACACCCCCAACTTCACCGCCAATGCGCAGAACGGAGAGATCAACCACGCCAAGGTACCGGCCGTGCGCCTGCGCTTGGGCAAAGCTGGCGACGAGCGCTACGCCATGGTGGCCACCGTGTTTGACTTGCAGGTAGCGCAGTACGGTATTGACCGTGGCCTGGGCAGCGGAGCCAAGAACTTTGACGACAACGCCGCTTACACCCCTGCATGGCAGGAGAGCATTACCGGGGTGCCGCGGGATCAGGTCATTACCGTGGCGCGCCAGTTTGCCGACAACGCCGACAAGACCCATGGCAAGTCCATGATCATCATCGGGGCGGCCATGAACCACTGGTACCACGCTGACATGAACTACCGTGGCGTTATCAACCTGCTGATGATGTGCGGCTGTATTGGTCAAAGCGGCGGCGGAT
>JBILKC010000358.1:0-2772 GCA_044376885.1 Hylemonella sp.
GTCGGTCACAACGCCAGACAGCTTGTCGTCCATGGTGAAGTACTCGCGGCTCCAGTCCACGCTGTCGCCCATGCGCCGCATCTGTGTGGTGATGGTGTTGCCGCTTTGTTCTTTCCATTCCCAGATCTTGGCGACAAAGTTCTTGCGGCCCAGCTCATGGCGGCTGATATTCTGCTCCTGCAACTGGCGTTCCACCACAATCTGGGTGGCAATGCCCGCGTGGTCGGTGCCCGGAACCCATACGGTGTTGGCTCCGGCCATGCGGTGGTAGCGGGTCAGGCTGTCCATGATGGTCTGGTTGAAGGCGTGCCCCATGTGCAGCGTGCCTGTGACGTTGGGCGGCGGCAGCTGGATGGCGAATGACGGTACACCGGCTTTGGGCACACCGGTGCCGCGAAAACCCGCCTTGCCGTAGCCGCGCTGTTCCCATTCGGGTCCCCATTGGGCTTCAATGGCCGCGGGCTCGAACGATTTGGACAGGCTGTTGAGGCCGGGTTGCGCGTTGTCTGGTGCGTTGGCTTGTGAGAGGCTGGTGGACGGGGTGTGTTCGGTGGTGTCGGTCATCCGTCAATTTTACTGGCGGCAATGCAGTCGGCCAGAACCTGGGCATCGCCTATCTGGTTGGCCAGCAGCAGGATTAGGCGGGCATTGAGCAGTTCGGATTGCTCCCGGGTCAGCCCGACGTGGGCATCCAGCAGTTGTTCGTAGAAGGTGTCCGCATCCTGCAGGTGATTGTGGGTGTTCATACATTTGTCCCGAAAGTGCTCAGGCCCAGTGCCTGCCCGACCGTCTGTACCAGCGCGCCACCGAGTTTTTCACCGTGTGCCGCCAAATAACCATCGGGCCGTATCAGGGCCCAAGCCAGGCGCGACTGCTCTGGCTTGCCCGCAGCAGCCGGGCTTGACTTGGGCAGGTGGCAGGCACTGGCCAGTAAGCCATGCGGGTCAAGCACGTGCTCACGCGCTTTATTTTGACGAGCCTGTGTTTGAAGAACCTGGCCCGGTCCATCAGTCAGCACCTGCACGCACCGCACCGGCGCATGGCGAGATAGCTGGCGCAGGCGTTGCAGGTCTGTGGCAGCCAGCGGACCAAACACCAGCAACAGCAAGTGGCTATTGGCCCAGTTCAGCAGTTCATTCACGGTGCCTGGGGAGCCGTCCGCCCATTCAAAAGCCACGTTTTGCACCGACACCCCGCCCGTGCGGTGACAAATACCCGAGCGGGTGTAGCTGTTGGCAACAGCCATGCGGCCGGTGTTGATCAGCGAGCGGGCAAACGGGTACTGCTTGGCCAGGCTGATCGCGGCATTGCGAAACAGCCGCTCCAGCCCGTCTGCCGGCCGCAGAAAACGCGCCGTGCGGTTGGTTACCCTGACGTTTTCTACCGCGGCTTCGTGCCGTTCCTCCTGGTAGCTGGCCAGCAGGCGCTGGGGTGCCTGCCCTTTGTACACCGCTGCCAGCTTCCAGGCCAGGTTGTCTGCATCGGCCACGCCGGTATTGCCGCCCCGTGCGCCGAAAGGGCTGACAATTTTGGCGGTGTCACCGATAAAAAACACACTGCCGATGCGCAACTGGTCCAGGCACTGGCTGCGGTAGGCATAGGGCCCGACCCAGACGATCTCGCATTGCACATCGGGGCCGAACTGTTGGCGCAAGCGCTCCATCACCACATCTTCGCGGCTGACGTATTGCGGGTCCGCATCGGGTGCCATCTGGTAATCAATGCGCCACACATCGTCGGCCATCAGGTGCTGCCAGACCGCCCGGTTGCCATTAAAGGGGGCTTCAATCCAGGTGTGGCGTTCAGAAGGCGGGTGGTCCTTGAAACGCACATCGGCAATGCACCAGCGGTCGTCTCCCCGGCGCGAAGTCATGCCTGCCGCACACCAGGCATGGAAGGGCGTGTGGGAGCCGCTGGCGTCCACCACATGGTTGGCTTCCAACTGGTAAGAGCCGGCAGGCGTGTCGATGGTGAGGGTGGCAAAGTCCTGGTGCTGCACAAAGCCCGTGACCCTGGATTTCCAGCGCATATCTACCCCACCGAGTTGGTGCAACTGCTCCACCAGATAGCCTTCAATATAGAACTGCTGGATATTCATGAAGGCGGGCTGGCTGGACAGCCCAAACTGGCTTTGCTGCTTCAGGTCAAAGGCGTACACCTCATCCTGTCCGGCAAAGGTGCGTCCCACGCTCCATTGAATGCCCCTGGCGGCAATGCGCTCATAAATGCCAATGCGGTGAAAAATCTCCAGGGATTTCTGTGTGTAGCAAATTCCCCGTGATGCCGCGCCTTTGACGCCCACGGTGTTGTCTTCATCAAGCAGCACGGCAGGCACCCCCAGCTGTGCCAGGCGGCAAGCCAGGGTCAGCCCGGTAATGCCAGCGCCCACCACCACTAAGGGATGTCGCAAAATGCGGCCACTGCCCAGCTCCGGGGGTTCAACAAACGGGTATTCGGGCAGGGTGTAGCCTGAGCCTTGACTGAACTCATAACCGTTGGTGAAAACGGGGTTGGGGTGGCCCATGGCATCAGGCATGACAGACAGCTCCAAGTTTTACGGCTACTCTTATTAAGAACAGGTATCGGATTTTTCGATCAATAGCATTTTCTAATTTGTCACATAGACGCAAGCAATTAGACGCCGGGCCTGTCTGTGGCTAGTATTCATTGTCCTTGAAATTGATTCAAGGCATGTTTGATTAATCAACCCTAAGGAGATTTCCATGGCAACACTGAAAGGTTCCAAGACGGAAGGATGCTTGAAAGACGCAT
>JBILKC010000359.1:0-2766 GCA_044376885.1 Hylemonella sp.
CGCGCAGCGAAGATCTTTTCTGCTGCGTATCCCAGCACCATAGCAATTGACGCCAATGCAATGATTGGCACCTGATTCTCAAGGATGGGGGCGAGGTATTGAGCGTAGGCCCTTAGCTGAGGAGTGTGCATTGAGTAGTGGCTTGCAAGTCCACGAAAACTCGGAAACGGACTGTAGCCCGCAATGTGGAGAAAGCTCTCAGTTACCTCAAACAGCGGGGCTCCAACAAAAAGGAAAAGAGCTGCCTTGTAGCAAACAGATTTGGTGGTCTTGTACGTGGCCTCGTTTGGGCGCTTGTCGTAGTGGTCAACGATAGTGAGAAGAGCCGCCGCCAACAATGCGGTAGCTGCTGCCGCGAGCATAAGTGTAGGTATGCCCGAGAGCAGAAAGCCGCCCCGCTTTCCTGGAAGGTAAGTCAATCCGAGAGCCACCTCGGCAAGCACGAATACGATCAGAAACAACGCACAGATGGCGAGGAATACTCTGGTTCTTAGAGGTATGCGATTCGGCCGATGCTTATTCATCCTGATTTCTAACGAATGTGTAATGAGGTAAGTCGTCGAGGACTATAGCCCACTGGATCACGTTTCCGACCGACTGCTTTAGCCGCAATCGAGTCGTTAACCTAAGGCCGCCTGCGTGTAGGGCCAAAAGAGAGTTTGACTGCCCTATACCGGACACTCATGAAAGTCAGCAACTGGCCCAAACTGATTGCTGGAACGGGCTGAAAGCCGACCTACGAACTCACCCTAATCTGTGACACAAACTCACAAATAAGGAGTTCCATCCTTGTGCGTGAATACCCAACTTCCGTTGTTCGACTGGGCAACCAAGTCCTCATCTGGATAGACCACCGCATCACCTGGTGTTCGGTCCCCAACTTCAAGGTAGACAGCCTCCGTTTGTGACCTGTTCAGAAGTCGATGCGCATTTCCGCTGCCGGCCTTAAAGCCAGCGCACATGCCCGATGTCAGCTCTGTTTCAGCGTTGTCGGTTTCAAGAATAAGCGTTCCCGACACCACAAACACAAATTCATCTTGCGTGGCGTGAGCGTGGCGCAATGCGGATACTGATCCTGGCGGAACTACCGTGATATTGACCCCAAAGTTGGTAAGACCGAACAAGTCACCTAAAGGTCGCTTGACACGCCCAACCATCATTGAACGAAAGGGTTCTGGGTAATTAGAGGGTTTTGTGCGTGGCGGCGCGTCAAGAGCCAATAGAGCAATAGGGCGTTCTGACATGGGAAATAAAAGTAATTGCGGGCAAGGAAAAGGTTTCAATAGATTAAACGCAAAAATCACCTTTCGTTTTTGATCTATTGGTCATGGCTTACTGACTGACGTTGTTGCGGATGAAACCGATGGCCCTCTCCAAGGTATCGTAGTGTCTGGCGCTTAGATCGCGCTCCATCACGCAGTTCCTTCTTGCTTGGTACGGACGAACAATGTCATCGGCGAAAACTCCGTGACCATGGCAGTCCCCAAGAGTACCAATAGCCCCCCGCACACGGTGATCCATGTGACCGGCTCGCCCAGGAGCCAAGCGCCCCACAATATGCCGAATACAGGAATAAGGAATGTGACCGTGAGCGCAGAGACACCGCCGAAATCAGCGACCAGACGAAAATAGATCAGATACGCAACACCGCTGCAAAAAATCCCCAAGGCCAGCACGGCCAGCCCTGTCGGGACGATTGGAACCTCGGCAGGCATGGGCGTCGCCAGCGCCACGGGAATCATGAACAGGGTCGCCGCCCACATGCTTCCATGCGCGTTGGAGAACGATTCGACATTCGGCGCGACCTTGGTGTAGTTGGTGGCGATGCCGTAGGAGAGCGTCGCTGCAAGTCCCGCAGCGATGGCCCACATACCACCCGACGGCAATGTCATCGATTCAATGCCGGCCAATACGGCCACGCCCGCCAGTCCAATGCCCATCCCCACCAACCTGGACATCGAGAGCTCTGTTTTGAGCCACACCCTTGCGATGACCGCAGCCCACATCGGGGCTGTTGAGTTCAAGATGGAAAGCAGCGATGCGGAGATAGTTTGAGCCGCATAGGCAAACAGGAGAAATGGCAACGCGGAGTTGAAAAAACCAAGCAGCAGATAATGCCGCCAGTACCGTGATGGCTGTAGCCACTTATTGAGCCACATGGCGACCATCCACAAGAAAATGGCCGCCAGACTGACACGAGCCAGGATCAACCATGCTGGGCCGACCACCGATGCGGTCATGCGCATGAAAAGGAATGAGCCGCCCCACAGGGCGGCCAAAAGCAAAAGTCGAGCAAAGCCAATCAGGGTCATTTGGGTCACCATTTCCTTTTAAGTATCTGTGACCGCCCCTGCAGACGCAAGCCGATTCTTGCGAATCTGGTGCTCGCTCCACATCCAGATAACGGGTTTAGTTCCGGCAGTCTCCAGCTCTCTGAGAACAAGCGCTCTGACCGAAGGTATGAACCTAGATGAAATCAGTGCGCACAGGCATCGAGGAGCAAGTTAATGGCTACTGACTACACCCAATCTTCAAACCAACAGGCTGAAAAAATGGGTGACGTGCTGGACGCCCTGTCGCACGCCTTGAGCGCTGGCGCACCCAAGAGGCCCGAACGGGTTGTAAATTGTTCAAGCTCTTGGGGTTCACTTCTTCTTTCTAAATGTTGAGGCAGTTCTTTGGCGACGTTAAGTTGCAGACTGTTCAAGAACACTGTTAACTCAGGCTTTGCTGACCATGGACTTGATGTCCTTCATTAAAAGGAAC